>NZ_JBHTLK010000137.1:0-18749 GCF_042678885.1 Saccharothrix hoggarensis | reverse complement strand
CGCTCCGCCTGCCGGGACTGGCCGCCGCCCTGGCCGCCGCCCCGCTGACCGCCCCGCTGACCGCCGCGTTGCCCGCCGCGCTGACCGTCCCGCGGCTGCTGCTCCCGCGGCGGCTTGCGGCCGGGCTCGTCCTCCAGCCGCAGCGTCAACCCGATCCGCTTGCGCGGGATGTCGACCTCCAGCACCTTCACCCGCACCACGTCACCGGACTTCACCACGTCCCGCGGGTCCTTCACGTACGTGTTCGACAGCGCCGAGATGTGCACCAGGCCGTCCTGGTGGACGCCGATGTCCACGAACGCGCCGAACGCGGCCACGTTCGTCACCACGCCCTCCAGCACCATGCCGGACTTCAGGTCGGCGATCTTCTCCACGCCCTCGGCGAACGTCGCCGTCTTGAACGCGGGCCGCGGGTCGCGCCCCGGCTTCTCCAGCTCGCGCAGGATGTCGGTGACGGTCGGCAGGCCGAACGTGTCGTCCACGAACTCCTGCGGCCGCAGCGACTTCAGCACCGCCGTGTTGCCGATCAGCGCCTCACCGCCCGCCCGCTCCTGCATCCGGCGCACCACGGGGTACGCTTCGGGGTGCACGGCGGACGCGTCGAGCGGGTCGTCGCCGTTCGGGATGCGCAGGAAGCCCGCGCACTGCTCGAACGCCTTCGGGCCCAGCCGCGGCACGTCCTTCAACGCCTTGCGCGAGCGGAACGGGCCGTGCCCGTCGCGGTGCTGCACGATGTTCTCGGCCAGGCCGGCGGTGATGCCGGAGACCCTGGCCAGCAGCGGCACGGACGCCGTGTTCAGGTCGACGCCGACCGCGTTCACGCAGTCCTCGACCACCGCGTCCAGCGACTTCGACAGCTTCGACTCGGACAGGTCGTGCTGGTACTGGCCCACGCCGATCGACTTCGGGTCGATCTTCACGAGCTCGGCCAGCGGGTCCTGCAACCGGCGTGCGATCGACACCGCGCCGCGCAGCGACACGTCCAGGTCGGGCAGCTCCGCCGACGCGAAGGCCGACGCCGAGTACACCGACGCGCCCGCCTCGGACACGACGACCTTCGTCAGCTTCAGGTCCGGGTGCCGCTTCAGCAGGTCGACGGCCAGCTTGTCGGTCTCGCGCGACGCGGTGCCGTTGCCGATGGCGATCAGCTCGACGTCGTGCTCCTTCGCCAGCACGGCGAGCTTCGCGATCGACTCGTCCCACCGGTTCGCCGGGACGTGCGGGTAGATCGTGTCGGTGGCGACGACCTTGCCGGTCGCGTCGACCACGGCCACCTTCACGCCGGTCCGGAAACCGGGGTCGAGGCCCATCGTGGCGCGCGTGCCCGCGGGCGCCGCCAGCAGCAGGTCCCGCAGGTTCGACGCGAACACCTTCACCGCCTCGTCCTCGGCGAACGCCCGCAGCCGCGACCGCAGGTCGATGCCAAGGTGGACGAGGATGCGCGTGCGCCACGCCCAGCGGACCGTGTCGCGCAGCCACCGGTCGGCCGGCCGGCCCTGGTCGTCCACGCCGAAGCGGGACGCGATGCGCACCTCGTAGCCGGTGGGCTCGTCCTCGTCGGCGGGGTCGAACTGGAGGTCGAGGACCTCTTCCTTCTCGCCGCGCAGCAGCGCCAGGATGCGGTGCGACGGCAGCTTCGCGAACGGCTCGGAGAAGTCGAAGTAGTCGGAGAACTTCGCCCCGTCCTCCTCCTTGCCCTCCCGGACCTTCGACACCAGCCGGCCCTGCGTCCACATGCGTTCCCGCAGGTCGCCGATGAGGTCGCCGTCCTCGCCGAACCGCTCGACCAGGATCGCCCGCGCGCCGAGCAGCGCCGCGGCCACGTCCGGGACGTCCTCGGTGACGTACGCCTTGGCCACCACCTGCGGGTCCTGCGTCGGGTCGGCCAGCAGCCCGTCGGCGAGCGGTTCGAGGCCCTGCTCGCGCGCGATCTGCGCCTTGGTCCGCCGCTTCGGCTTGTAGGGCAGGTAGAGGTCCTCCAGCCGGGCCTTCGAGTCGGCGGCCAGGATCGAGGCCTCCAGCGCCTCGTCCAGCTTGCCCTGCGACCGGATGGAGTCGAGCACAGCCGCCCGGCGTTCCTCCAGCTCGCGGAGGTAGCCGAGGCGTTCCTCCAGGGTGCGGAGCTGGGCGTCGTCCAGCGCGCCGGTCGCTTCCTTCCGGTACCGGGCGATGAAGGGAACGGTGGAACCACCGTCGAGCAGGTCGATGGCGGCGCTGACCTGCCCGGCCCGCACCCCGAGCTCGTCGGCGATCCTCTGGTGAATGGCTGTGGTCACAGCGAGCCATTGTGCCCTGCCCGGCGAACCACGATCGTGCGCCCCGGCGCGCCTCGCCGTTGCCCCGGTGACCGTCGCGAACGGACGCGTGAGTGGGAGGCTGCCGGTATGCGTTGTGGAATCGTGTTGCCGTTCTTCGACGCGCCCGACGTGGTGGCGTGCGCGGAACTGGCGGAATCCTGCGGGTGGGACGGGGTGTTCCTGGCCGAGTCGGTGTGGGGCGTCGACGCGTGGGTGGCGTTGACGGCGGCGGCGATGCACACGTCGTCGGTGCGGCTGGGGACGATGCTCACGCCGCTGCCCCGGTTCAAGCCGTGGGACGTGGCGTCCAAGGTCGCCACCCTCGACCGGCTGTCCGGCGGGCGCGTGCAGCTGTCCGTCGGGTTGGGCGCGCTGCACCCCGGCTGGACGGCGTTCGAGCGCGAGACGAGCCGCGCCGAGCGCGCGTTGCTGCTGGACGAAGGGCTCGCCGTGTACGACGGGCTGATGCGCGGGCAGCCGTTCTCGTTCCAGGGCCGGCGTTACGACGTGCGGGAGACGGACTTCTTCCCACCGCCGCCGCCCGTGCAGCGGCCGCGCGTGCCGGTGTGGGTGGTGGGCGCGTTCGGCCGTCCCCGGTCGATGCGCCGTGCGGTGGCGTGGGACGGCCTGCTGCCCAACGTGATCGCCGCCGAGGGCGCGCGCGGCCCGTCGAGCCCGGAGGAGCTGGCCGCCGTCGTGGCGGAGGCGCGGGAGCTGCGGGCGTCGCTCGGCCTGCCGTGGGACGGCTACGACGTGATCGCCGAGGGCAAGGCGACCAGCGTGGCGGAGTGGGCCGAGGCCGGTGCGACCTGGTGGATCGAGTCCGACTGGGAGACCACCGTCGACGCCGTGCGCGACCGGATCGCCGCCGGGCCGCCGACCACCTGACCCGCCGACCACCTGACCGGAGCGCCCGCATCCAGGCCGCCCGGCCTGGGCACCCGAGCCGCCGAGCCTGGGCGGCCGAGCCGCCGGGCCGGAGCGGCCGCGCAGGAGGCGTTGAGCCCGAGCCGCCGAGCCCGAGCCGCCGAATGTGACCAGCGAACACGGCCGCCCGAACCCGCTCCGGTGAGCGAACCCGGACGCGCCGGTGGGACGATCCGCGCCGTGGTGGACCTCCCCGGACCGGTCGGGTTCGTGCTCGGTGGTGGCGGCAGCCTGGGCGCGGGCCAGGTCGGCATGCTCCGGGCCCTGGCCGAGCACGGCGTCGCGCCGGACCTCGTCGTCGGCACGTCCGTCGGCTCGGTCAACGGCTCGCTGCTCGCCCTCGACCCGGCGAACGCTTTCGAGCGGCTCGGCGCGATCTGGCGGCACATGACCCGCGCCCGCGTCTTCCCCGGCGGCCTCCTCGCGCAGGCCAGGACGTTGCGGCAGCACAAGACCCACCTGTTCACCAACACCGGGCTGGCCGAGGTCCTCGGGTTCGGGCTGGGCGGCGCGCGGGACTTCGCCGAGCTGACCCTGCCGTTCGGCGCGGTCGCGGTGGACTCGGTGACCGGCACCGCCGTCACCCTCACCTCGGGCGACCTGGTGTCGGCGGTGCTCGCCAGCAGCGCCATCCCCGGCATCTACCCGCCCGCCCACCGCGACGGGCACGTCCTCTACGACGGTGGCGTGCTCGCGAACGTGCCCATCCGCCAGGCCCTGGCAATGGGCGCGAAGTCGCTGGTCGTGCTGGACTGCGCGTTCCCCGGCCACCTGCCGGTCGTGCCGGCGACGCTGGCCGAGACCCTGCTGTTCTGGGCGACGCTGAGCACCCGCAACCAGGCCGTGCTGGAGGCCGAGCTGGCGTCGGCGGACGTGCCGGTCGTCTACCTGCCCGGACCGCCCGTCCAGCCGGTCACCCCGCTCGACTTCGGCCACACCGCGGAGCTGATCGCCGCGTCCTACGACGCCTCCGCCGCGTTCCTCGCGCGGGTCGCGATCGAGGGGCCGGGTCTGTACGGGCACCCGTCCGGGACATACTGACCGGTATGACCACACTCGACCACTGGGGCGGGACGAGCCGGTACGTCGACCTCGACGGTCCGGTGCACTACGTCGACTTCGGCGGCGAGGGGCCGCCGGTGGTGCTCGTGCACGGGCTCGGCGGGTCGCACCTCAACTGGTGCCTGCTCGCGCCGCACCTGGTCGACCGTCACCGGGTGCTGGCCGTCGACCTGGCCGGATTCGGCCTCACCCACCCCGAGGGCCGCTCCACGACCGTGCCCGCGAACGCCCGGCTGCTCGACCGGTTCCTCGCCGAGGTGGTCGGCGAGCCGGTGGTGCTCGTCGGCAACTCGATGGGCGGGATGATCTCCATCCTGCACGCCGCCCGCCGGCCCGCCTCGGTCACCGCGCTGGCCCTGCTGGACCCGGCCGTGCCGCTGCCGCTGGGCGTGCGCCTCGACCCGCAGGTGGCGGCGGCGTTCGCGATGTACGCCGTGCCGGGGCTCGGGCAGTGGTTCTTGGCGAAGTCGCGCCAGGGCGTGTCGACGCGCCGGCAGGTGAAGCGGGTGCTGAATCTCGTGTGCGCCAACCCCAAGGCCGTGCCGGAGGAGATGATCCTCGCGTCCATGACGCTGCTGGAGCAGCGGGCCGAGGTGCCCGGCCTGGACGAGGCGTTCCTCGGCGCGGCCCGCTCGGTCGTGTGGACGGGCGCGACCAGCCGCCGGTACTACACGGCGATGAGCCGCATCCGGGTGCCGGTCTACCTGATGGCCGGCGAGAAGGACCGCCTGGTGCCGCTTGCGTCGGCTCGGGCCGCCGCCCGCCGCAACCCGTCGTGGCGGTTCGAGGTGCTGGACGGCGTCGGCCACGTCCCGCAGCTGGAAGTGCCGGAGCTGGTGGCGCGGCGGATCAAGGACTGGCTCGCCTGATCAGCGCCGGACGAACGTGACCCAGGCGGCTCGGGAGAACGTCAGCACCGGGCCGCCGGGGTCCTTCGAGTCCCGGACGGCGGTCGCGTCGGGCGCGAACCGGACCTCGACGCAGGCCGGGTTCTCGGCGCTGCGACTGGACTTGAACCAGCCCGTGCGGTCGACGGGGTTGCTCATCCGAGCTCCTTGGCGATCTCCTCGACCAGGTCCAGCGACGCGGCCCGGTCGAGCGCGAAATCCAGTGCCTGGCTGTGGGCCAGACTGTACTCGCGGACGCGCATGGGTTGATCGATCAGATCGGTGGTCGACACGGTCTCCTGCCACACCAGGTCGGGCAGCCTGCTGCTGGCGAAACCGAGGAGGTAGAAGGTCGATCCGCCGATCGCGTTGTGGTAGTCGGCGCTGAACGGCACGACCCGCACGTCGATCGTGTCCGGATGCTCGGTGATCTTCCGGGCCAGGTGCCTGAGCTGGGCCGCCATCACGGTGCGCCCGCCGACCATCTGCCGCAGCCCCGATTCGGTGATCACCGTGGTGAGGTGGACCGGGTCGTCGCCGTCGAGCCGCTGCTGCCGCTTCATCCGCACCTCGACGCGGCGGCTCGCCTCCGCCAGCCGGATGCTCGGCGCGCCACCGTTCATGATGGCCATGGCGTAGTCCTCGGTCTGGAGCAGGCTGGTGATCATGCCCGCGCTGTACGCGCGGATGCTCTCGGCGCCCGCCTCGAAACCGAAGTACCGCAGCACTTCCGCGCTGAACATGGCCGAGTAGGGGCTCCACCACGCGCGCTTGCCGGCCTCCTCGCGGAGCGCCTGCAGCTCTTCGGTCTCGGCCTCGTCGAACTCCAGCACGGCGGCGAGCTCGGCGAGCTTGCGCGCGTTGATCTTGAGCTTCCCGTTCTCGACGCCCGAGATGTAGGACTGGCTCGTGCCGATGGCTCGCCCGGCGGACACGGCGGTGACGTCCAGGAGTTCGCGACGCTCCCGCAGGCGCAGGCCCAGCTCCCACCCTGCCACGGACGGCGATGTTGGCATGATCGTTCACCCGATCAGGTTGTGCGACTTGATAATATTAGCAATCCTGGCCACGATCATAACAGAGCTGACGATCGGGAGGCCGTGGGATGGGTCGGGCGCAGGTGCACCTGTGGGCGCAGGTTCCGGGTGATGTGTGGATCAACTACGAGATCGAGCCGGGAGGGGGAGCGGTGGTGTTCAAGATCGGTCAGGACGTGGAGCTGTACGCCGACCCGCGGGCGCTGACCAAGATCAGCGAGGCGGCGGCGGAGGCGGTGGAGCTGGCGGGCGCGGTGGCGGCGGACCAGCTCAGTCGGCGGTCGCCGTGACGAGTTCGTCGAAGCCGGCGCGGATGCCGTCGGCGAGCACCTGCACGTCCGGGACGCCGTCGAAGTCGGCGTTGATCCCGAACGTGACCTGCCCGAGGTAGGAGAAGATGCCGACGCTGATCCGCATGGTGCTGGCGATCGGGACGTACGGGTAGATCTCGGCGAGCCGCCTGCCCAGCATGAACAACGGGATGCGCGGGCCGGGAACGTTGGTGGTGACGGTCTGGAGGAGGTGCTGGGGGAAGCGCACGGCGGTGCGCGAGCCGAGCGCGAGCAGCGTGGGCGCGGTGAAGTTGGACAGGCCGGTGAGCACGTCCGCGCCGGCTGCCTGGCGGCTGCTCTTCAGGTCGTCCATCTGCTCGCGGATCGACGCGAGGCGCGCCAACGGGTCGGGGTCGCTGACCGGCAGGTTGACCAGCACGGCGCTGACCCGGTTGGTGAGCACGCCGCGCTCGGCGGAGGAGCGCACCGACACCGGCACCATGGTGCGGACCACCTGCCCGTCGGCCAACTCGTCGCGCTTGGCGAGGAGGTCGCGGAACCCGCGGGTGACGGCGGTCAGGATGACGTCGTTCACCGTCCCGCCGGTGACCTTGCGGACGGTCTTGAGCTCGGCGAGGTCGGCCTTGGCCCACACCCACCGGCGGTGCGGTCCGATCGGCCCGTTCAACGTCTTCGGGGTGCTGACGGCGAGCCGTCGGGCGGTCGTCGGCAGGCTGCCCAGGACGGCCCGGCCGATGTCCAGCACCTCCGAGCCGCTGCGCAGCCGCCGGGCCATCGCCGGGAACTTGGCCAGGTGCGTGATCGGCGTGAGGACGGCGTCGCGCACGCCGTCCACGACGAGGTCCACCGTCGACGGGTTCGGCTTCGGCGTCCACCGCGTCGGTTCCGGGAGTGGCGAGTCCTCGCGCCAGTCCAGCAGCACGGTCATCAGGTCGGTGCCGGCGATGCCGTCGATCAGGCAGTGGTGGACCTTGGAGATGATCGCCCACCGGCCGTCCTCCAAGCCCTCGACCAGCCACACCTCCCACAGGGGCTTGGACATGTCGAGGCGCTGCGCGAACAGCCGTCCGGCGAGGTTGCGCAGCTGGTCGTCCGCGCCCGGCGACGGCACGGCGGTGTGCCGGACGTGGTACAGGATCTGGAAGTGCTCGTCGTCCACCCACACCGGGCGGCCGACGTGCAGCGGGAGCGCCTTGACCCGCTGCCGGTAGCGCGGCACGGTGCCCAGCTTGGCGGCGAAGAGCCGTACCACGTCGCCGTACGACGGCGCCGGACCTTCGAACACCAGGACCGAGCCGACGTGCATGGGCACGTTCTCGTCCTCGATGAAGAAGAAACCCGCGTCCATGGCGCTCATCCGGTCCATGCGGCGACCGTAGGCCCGCGCGTTCCCCGTGGTCCAGGCGCACCCCCGCACGAATCGAGACTCGCCGGTACTGGCGCAAACCACCGTTCCGCAACATCATGGTTACCTGGGGCACGCTCGACGCGGAGCGGGGGAGGGGCCATGTCAGCACTGCCGGACGTCCCGCCGGACACCACGACCGACCACCCCGACCCGTGGTCCACCACCGGTTCCGCACCGGGCCTGCTCTGGTACCTCACCGAGCCGACCCGCACGGCGGTCGGCCTCGGCCAGTTCGCGGCCAGCCGCTCGTTGCTCCGCGCCGCGCCCAGCGGCGACGGGCACACCGTGCTGGTCCTGCCCGGCCTCGGTGCGACCGACGCGTCCACCGTGATGCTGCGCAGGTTCCTCACCGGCCTCGGCTACGACGTGCACGGCTGGGGCCTCGGGCTGAACATCGGCCCGTCCGTGGCGGTCGTGCGCGGGATGCGCGACCTGCTGCGGGAACTCGCCGTCGGCGGCAAGGTGAGCATCGTCGGCTGGTCGCTGGGCGGCATCTTCGCCCGCGAACTGGCCCGCGAGCACCCCGGCATGGTCCGCCAGGTGATCACGCTCGGCAGCCCGTACGCGATGACCGACCTGCGGCAGACCCGCGTCAACCCGGTGTACCGCCTGCTGGCCCGGTTCTACGTGTCGGGCGCGGACCTGCCGCCGCCCGAGCACACCCGCCCGCCGTTCCCCGTGCCGTCGACGTCGGTGTACTCGAAGTCGGACGGGATCGTGGCGTGGCGGACGTGCGTCTCCGCTCCCGGCCCGAGGTGGGAGAACGTGGCGGTGGTGTCCAGCCACCTCGGTTACGGCTACAACGCCGCCGTCCTGTGGGTGGTGGCCGACCGCCTGTCCCAACGCCCGAACCGCCGCCGCCCGTTCACCCCGCCGCCCGGCATGGCCAGGATGTTCCCGGCGGCCTGACCCGCCCGCAGCGCGCGGAGGACGTGATGACGACCGACTCGATCCGACTGTCCGAGATGGGGCGGCCGGACTGGGAGAACGTGCTGTGGTCCAGCCCGACGGCCCAGGTCCTGGCGGCGCGGATCACGTGGCCGGACTTCCTCGAACTGGACGGGTGCGTGTACGTGCTGCTGCCGTGGGACGCCGACCGGGTGTCCGAGCACCGCGAGTACCTGCTGCGCGGTCGGCGTTCGGTGGACTGGGAGCGGCTGAGCCGGGCGGAGCGGTGGTCCGTGGCCGCGGAGCACGGCGAGGTCGACCTCGGGGTCGTGTTCCAGATGGCCTTGCACGACGGGGACGACCTCGACGCGAGCCTCGACGCCCTGGCGGCGCTGCTGGTGAGGTCGTGGGGCGGCGCGCTCCGGGAGAGGTTCCCGGAGCGCCGGTTCGCCGTGGAGGTCGAGCCGGCCGACGACGACGGGGGACCGGTGGTCAGGGTGCGCGAGGTCCCCGTCGACGGGGCCTGACCGTCCCACCCTGGGCGCGCCGGGACGCCTCCCCGCCGCCGACCTCTCCCACGCCGGGTGCGGGAGGGCGTAGTCCTGTCGGCGGGTGGCTAGGGCTGGAGCGCCGGGTTCGGGAGCTGACGGCCGGGCAGCCAGCCCCGGGGCACGTCGGTGGCCCGCCACGAGCGCACGCCCAGGCGGGCCGCCACGATCGGCGCGCCGAGGAACGCCGCGGCGGCGGGCACCTTCTCCACCAGCACCCGGCGCACCTCCTCGTCCTCCGCCCCGCTCACGACCTCCACGTCGGCCTGGGCCTGGAGGAACGGGTCCTGCGGCGAGCCGGTGGACACCACCACGGCCACCACCGGGTTCTCCCGGATGGCGGTCAGCGTGCGGCCCCGCTGCTCCAGCACGAGGTTCAGCGTGAACAGGTCGGTCTCGGCGAAGAAGACGCCGTTGACCCACGGGCCGGAGCTGCCCGCCGTGGCCAGGTACATCGACGGGTGGGCGGCCAGCGTGGCGCGCACGAGTTCTTCCACTTCGGTGGCGGCGGCGGTGGTCATACCAGCTCCTCGGGATCGGCCCCTCGGTCGCTCACCGTAAACCCGCACGAGTGTCCTGAGAGGACGAGACAACCCGTTCGGGTGAATTCCACGGTTGGGATCTCGCGGGCCGGTGACGGCGCGTGTCGCACGTGTCCGAGTCGCCGCCCCGGCTCGGCGGCACCCAGCACCGCGCCCCCGATGGCCGGGAACGGCCGGGCGCAACCACCGATCCGGTGGAAGTCGCGCCGGCCGAACGGGTTCCCGAATCGGGGGGCGAACCACTCGGAAAATGATCACCTGAATCACCCCTTGTGTTGGCCACCGCTTCACCACAGGGTTCACCGCGGCCCGTTGGCTCCCACGGGCAACCCCGACGGAGGTGGAGCTTGTCCCCTGCACGCGTGACTCCCGCACGCCCGACCCCCGCCCGCAAGATCGCCGCGTCCCTGCTCGCGGCCGTCGCCCTCTCGACGTTCCTCACGACCCCGGCCCACGCGGCGACCGACGCCGAGCTGGCGTTCCACTGGGCGCCGGTCCACTACCAGGACACCGACTCGTCGGACTACGACGCCGACTACCTGTCCACTGTGGACTTCGACGGCGAGTGGAACACCCTGGACAACTGGGAGGCGCAGGACGACTCGCTCGCCCGCCTCACCGGCGCCGCCTACTACTCCGTGGTGGAGACCTCGACCCACTGGTTCCTGGTCTACAGCTTCTACCACCCGCGTGACTGGGAGGACTTCGCCGACCCGTTCGAGCAGTTCACCCACGAGAACGACATGGAGGGCATGCTGGCGACGGTCCGCAAGGACGGCTCGACGTTCGGCCGGCTCGAAGCCGTGATCACGGTGGCGCACAGCGACTTCTACTCGTACGTCCCGGCAGGCAGCACGTTCACGTCCGGTCGGGAGAGCATCGACGGCACGCTCCGCCTCCAGGGCACCCGGCCGACCACGCGCCAGGAAGCCAAGGGCCACGGCCTGTACGCGTGGAACGGCGCGGAGTTCCCCGGCGGCGACGGCGTGGTGTACGTGCCGAGCGCGACCGGCGAGGTGCCGTCGAGCGGCAACGACCGGTCCGTCGGCTACCGGCTGGTGGACACGTTCGCCGCCGGCGGGCTCTGGGCGCAGCGCAACAGCTCCACGACGTTCGCGAGCTGGGGCACGTTCCGCGGCGACAACGGCAAGGACAACTCCGCCAACTCCGCGTGGGGCTGGGACGACGGCAACGACGGCGCCGACGTCCAGCGCGGCCTCCTCGCCACCGACCCTGCGTACGTGGTGTCCGTGTACTTCGCCAACCGCGGCGCGTTCAGCCTGACCTACACGCGCAACGCCTACCGGTAGCGGTCAGCGGCGCCCCGCGTGTCCGGACGCACGTGCGTCGCGTGACGGAACGCGGGGCGCCCCGACCGGGTGAGGGCCGTCACCCCGTGCGGCGGGCGGCCAGGACTTACTCTCCGGTAATGACGCTGAGGCTCGACACCGCAGGCCCGGTGGCGACGTTGACCATCGACCGCCCGGCCAAGCGCAACGCCATGAGCTACGAGATGTGGTCCGCCCTGCCCGGCCTGCTGGCCCGGGTGCGGGACGACGACGCGGTGCGCGTGCTGGTCGTCCGGGGCGGGGAGCACTTCTCGGCCGGCGCGGACATCAGCGAGTTCTCCACCCTCCGCAAGGGCGCGGACGGCGCGGCCCGGTACGGCGAGGCCGTGCACAACGGGGAACGCGCCCTCGCCACCCTCGGCAAGCCCACGATCGCCGCCATCACGGGGTTCTGCATCGGCGGCGGCTGCGAGATCGCGCTGGCCTGCGACCTGCGGCTGGCGGCGGCGGACGCCCGGTTCGGCATCACGCCCGCCAAGCTCGGCATCGTCTACAACCTCACGTCCACCAAGCAGCTGGTGGACGTGGTCGGCCCGGCGTGGGCGAAGCAGATCCTGTTCAGCGGCGAGATCGTGGACGCGGCCACCGCGCTGCGGATCGGCCTGGTCAACGAGGTGCACCCGGCGGACGCGCTGGAGGCTCGGGTCAAGGCCCTGTCGGAGACGATCGCCGCCCGCGCGCAGGTCAGCGTGCGCGGCGCGAAGCACATCGTCAACCGGATCACCGACGGGCAGCACGACGAGGACGACGCCGTGCGCGCGCTCTACGACGAGGCGGTGCACAGCCCGGAGTACGCGGAGGGCGTGGCGGCGTTCCTGGAGAAGCGGCCGCCCCGGTTCTGATTGAGGGGTGGCCGGCCGGGTACCTCGTGCCCATGACCGAACCCGGAGAGCCGATCGAAGACCGCCGCGAGGACGACCTGGCCGAGACGGAGGGGCCCATCAACCCCGATCCGCCGCACTCGCCCGGCACGCCGGAGCCGCCGAACCTCGACGTGGACCCCGAGCAGTTCCTCGACGACGACGAGCGGCGCGGACGCGCGGACGAGCCGCCGTCCTAGCGGGCAGGACCCAGCCGCGCGACGGCCGGAGACAGCGGAACGGACCGCCGTGCGGGACGGCGGTCCGTTCGGCCTGCCGGCGTCAGTCGCCGTCGTACTTGTTCTTGTCGCCGGGCCACTCGCCGGTGAGCTTGTCGTAGCCCGTCGCGCCGCCCCGGTCGATCGCCGCCTTGACCAGGCCGAAGATCGCGCCCTGGATGGACGCGGCCAGCAGCACCTCGCCCCAGCCGCGGTCCTTCTGGGTGGGCGTGGGCGCTTCCTTCGTGCCGGTGATCAGCTTCCAGACCTGGCCGAACAGCGCGCTGGCGGCCAGACCGCCGAGCACGCCGAACAGCATTCCGAGCGGCCGGTAGAGCAGCTTGTTCACGTTCACGGCTAGCGCCCCCTCCGCATCAGCTTCCACAGCACCACCACGATCGCCGCGACCGCCGCCGCGACCGCCGCCGGGTGCCGGCGCGCCTGCTCGACGCCCTGTTCGACGCGGTGCTGCACGGGCGGCGGCAACGCCTCCACCGCGTGCGCGGCCTTCTCGCCGACCTGCCCGGCGACGACGGTCGCCTTCTGGCCGACCTGCTCGGCCACCACGCCGGCCTTCTGGCCCACCTGGCTCGCCACGGCGCTCGCCTTCTCGCCGACCTCGCCGGCCTTCGCCACCGCCACGCCGGCGATCGCGCCGGCCTTCTGGCCGACCTCGTTCGCCTTCTCGGCGGCGACCCCGGCCACCGCGCTCGCCTTCTCGGCCGCCGCACCCGCCACGGCACTCGCCTTCTGTCCCACCTGCGCCGCCACCTCGCCCGCCTTCTGGCCGACCTCGCCCGCCTTCTGGCCGACCTCGCCCGCCTTCTCCCCGGCGGCCGCGCCGACCTTGCCCGCCTTCGCACCGGCCTTGTCGGTGGCCTGGCCGACCGCGGCGGTCGTCTTGCCCGCCGCGCCCGCCACCGCCGCGTTGGCCCGCGTCGCCTTCTCCTTCACCTTGTCCACCCGCTCGTGCGCCTTCTCCTTCACCCGCGCCGGCACGTCCGCCTTGTGCACCAGCGCTTCCACCGTGTCGCCGAGCTCGCGCCGGGTCTGCTCGACGTCGGCCCGCAGCTCGTCCGGATCGGTGGGGACGTCCTTGCCGTTCATCGGTGTGCCCTCTCGCTCACGGTGGCGATGTCCTTCTTGACGCCCGCGATGGCCTCTTCCGGCACGGGCGGTGTGCCGCGTTCCAGCTGCTTGCGGCCGACCAGCGCGAGCACGCCCGCGATGACGAAGACAGCCGCCGCGACGATGAACGCCGCGATCCACGCCGGCATGGTCGTGGCCAGGAGGAGCACCACGCCCGCGATCACCGTCATGAGGCCGAACCAGGCCAGCACGCCGGCACCGCCGAGCAGACCGGCTCCGGCGCCGACGCGCTTGCCCTTCGTGCGCATCTCGGCGACGGCCAGCCGGATCTCGTCCCGGGCCAGGCGGCTCACCTGCTCGGACAGCCGATTCACCAGTTCGGCGGTCGACGGTTCACGGTTCGTGACGCGACTGGTCCCGTGGTCCGTGGCGACGTGACTCATGGCCGTCTCCTCTCTCACTCGACCCACGACTACCCGAAAAGGCGTGGGTGTACGCACCGTGTTCGTGGGAACCCCCACGCCCATGACGCACCCCGATGCGCCCACGAAGCTGCCGAAGCGGTCCTGGTGGGCTGTGCTGAAGCGGACGGCCAAGGAGTTCAACGACGACAACCTCACCGACTGGGCGGCGGCGCTGACCTATTACGCGGTGTTGTCGCTGTTCCCCGGCCTGCTGCTGCTGACGGCGCTGCTCGGGCTGGTCGGCCCCGACACGACCAGGACCATTGTGGACAGTCTGGACGCGCTCGGTCCGGGCGAGGCGAAGGACACCATCGCGGGCGCCATCGAGAACCTGCAGAAGTCGCAGGCCAGCGGGCTGCTCGCGATCGTCGGCCTGGTGACGGCGCTGTGGTCGGCCTCGGGGTACGTGGGCGCGTTCATGCGCGCGTCGAACTCGATCTACGACGTCGAGGAGGGCCGGCCGTTCTGGAAGGTGATCCCGCTGCGGCTGGGGCTGACCGTCGGCGTGGTGGTGCTGCTGGCGCTGACCGCGCTGGGCGTCACGCTCACCGGCGGGGTGGCCGAGTGGCTGGGCGAGGTGCTCGGGCTCGGTTCGACGTTCGTGACGGTGTGGGACATCGCCAAGTGGCCCGTGCTGTTCCTGCTCGCGAGCCTCGCCATCGGCCTGCTGTACTGGGCGTCGCCGAACGTGCGGCAGCCGAGCTGGCTGTGGATCACGCCGGGCGGGCTGCTGGCCGTGCTGGCGTGGGTGCTGGCGTCGCTCGGGTTCGCGCTGTACGTGGCCAACTTCGGGTCGTACAACAAGACCTACGGCTCGCTGGCCGGTGTGATCGTGTTCCTGGTGTGGCTGTGGATCTCGAACATCGCGCTGCTGCTCGGCGCGGAACTGGACGCGGAGCTGGAGCGCGGCCGGCGCATGGCGACGGGGGAGTCCACCGGTGAGGACCCGGTGGCCCCGCCCCGCGACACGCGTGCGATGGACTAGCGGCTCACGCCGCCCGTCCGGTCGGCCCTGGTCGGATCAGCCCTGCTGCTCGGCGGCCGCTTCCGCGACCTGCTTGCGGACGTCCTCCATGTCGACCTTGCGGGCCTGGTCGATCAGGTCCTCCAACGCCGACTCCGGCAGGGCGCCGGGCTGGGCGTAGAGGACGACGCCGTCACGCACGATCATCAGGGTCGGGATCGACCGGATCTGGAACGCCGCGGCGAGCTGCTGCTGCGCCTCGGTGTCGACCTTGCCGAACACGATGTCGGTGTGCTTCTCGGCGGACTTCTCGTAGGTCGGGGCGAACTGGCGGCACGGACCGCACCACGCTGCCCAGAAGTCGACGAGGACCATCTCGGAGCCGCCGACAACCTCGTCGAAGTTCTCCGCGGTCAGCTCCACGGTGGCCATGGGTCCTCCTTGCTGTGGACATTGGGGGTGGCCCCCTCGTACCCAGGGCAACGATACCGACACCCCGCCGCATTCCCTTCAACAAATTGTGGACGCCTTCAACGATTGGTTGTAACTTTCGGGCCACCCGATCGCAGGAGGTGTCCCGTGCGCCGGACCGCAGCGCTCGCCCTGTCCCTGTTCGCGCTGGTCGCGTGCGGTGCGCCCGCCGAGGACCGCCCCGCGGGCCCGGCCGACGACCTGCCGTCGACGGCGGCGATCGTGGAGGCGGTGACGAAGGACGACGCGCTGGCCGCGACCCTGCCCGAGGCGGTCGCGAAGGCGGGCAGGCTGCGCGTCGGCTCCAACATCCAGAACCCGCCGAACAACTTCTACGCCGCCGACGGCACCACCCCGGTCGGCTCCGAGGTCGACCTGGTCAAGGCGGTCGCGCGCAAGCTCGGCCTGACCGTCGAGCACCAGGACATGGCGTTCGGGTCGCTCATCACGAGCCTGCAGGCCGGCCGGATCGACGTGACGATGGCCGCGATGAACGACACGCCCGAGCGGCAGCAGGCGATCGACTTCGTGGACTACTTCACGTCCGGCATCACGATCATGGTGCAGAAGGGCAACCCGGCGGGCATCAAGGGCCCGGACGACCTGTGCGGCAAGTCGGTCGCGGTCAACCTCGGCTCCAGCCAGGAGACCTACGCCAAGGAGTTCCGCTGCCTGTCCGGCGACCCGATCCAGGTCACCGCCACCGACAGCGACACCCAGAACCAGAACCAGCTCCGCACCGGCCGCGTCGCCGCCATCCTCAACGACCTGCCGACCGCCGTCTACGTCGCCAAGACCGCGGGGGACGGCGAGTTCTTCGAGGTCGTGGACCTGGCGCCGATCAACGGCGGCCCGTACGGCATCGGCGTCAACAAGAACACCCCGGAGCTGACCGCGGCCATCCGGAAGGCGCTGCAAACCCTGGTGGACGACGGCACGTACGGCAAGGTCCTCGCCGCCTGGGACGTCGAGCAGGGCGCGATCACCGAGGTGACCGTCAATGGCCGGTGACACCTCGGTGGCGGAGGCCGGTGACGACCTGGTCGTCGTCCCGCTGCGCCACTGGGGGCGGTGGGTCGGAGGGGCGGTGATCCTGGCCCTGCTCGGCGCCCTGGGCTGGGCGCTGGCCGACGCGAAGATCGACTACGCGGCCGTGCCGGGGTTCTTCACCCACGACATCATGCTGCGCGGCCTGGTCAACACGGTGGTGCTGGCGGTGACCGCGCAGGCGGGCGCGATCGTGCTCGGCGTCGTGATCGCGCTGCTGCGCCGCTCGGCCAACCCCGTCGCCCGCTGGTTCGCCGCCGGGTACGTGTGGCTGTTCCGGGGCCTGCCGGTGCTGCTGCAGATCCTGCTGTGGTTCAACCTGGCGCTGGTCTTCGAGAACATCTCCATCCCCGGCCTGTTCGAGGAGAAGACCAACGTCCTGGTCACCGCGTTCGTGGCGGCGCTGCTCGGGCTCGGCCTCAACGAGAGCGCGTACATGGCGGAGATCGTGCGGGCCGGCCTGAACAGCGTGGACCACGGCCAGGTCGAGGCGGCCAAGGCGATCGGCATGACGCCCGCGACCACGTTGCGTCGGGTCGTGCTGCCGCAGGCCATGCGCGTGATCATCCCGCCGACCGGCAACAACTTCATCAACATGCTCAAGGGCACCTCGATGGCGTCCGTCATCGGGTTCCTGGAGCTCATCCACGCCGCCAACAACATCGCCTCGCGCAACCTCCAGATCATGGAGACGCTGCTGGCCGCCGCCGCGTGGTACATGGTCGTGGTCAGCGTGGCGAGCGTCGGGCAGCACTTCCTGGAGCGGCACTACGGCAAGGGGGTGGCCCGGTGAGCCTCGTGCGGGCGGTCGGCGTGCGGAAGTCGTTCGGGCACGCGGAAGTGCTCCGGGGCGTCGACCTCTCGGTGGACGCGGGCCAGGTCGTGTGCCTGCTCGGGCCGTCCGGCGCGGGCAAGTCGACGTTCCTGCGCTGCGTGAACCACCTGGAGACGATCGACGCGGGCCGGATCTGGGTCGACGGTCAGCCGGTCGGGTTCACCGCGCGCGGCGGCAGGTTGCACGAGCTGCGCGAGCGGGAGGTGGCGCGGCAGCGGCGGGGCATCGGCATGGTGTTCCAGCGGTTCAACCTGTTCCCGCACCGCACGGCGGTGGAGAACGTCGCAGAAGGACCCGTGCACGTGCTGCGGACGCCCCGGAAGGCGGCGGTCGAGCAGGCACGGGCGCTGCTGGACCGGGTCGGGCTGGCCGACAAGGCGGACGCCTACCCGCACCAGCTGTCCGGCGGCCAGCAGCAGCGCGTGGCGATCGCGCGGGCGCTCGCGATGCGGCCGAAGCTGATGCTGTTCGACGAGCCCACGTCGGCGCTGGACCCGGAGCTGGTCGGCGAGGTGCTGGACGTGATGGCCGACCTGGCGCGGGACGGCATGACCATGATCGTGGTGACGCACGAGATCGGGTTCGCCCGGCAGGTCGCCGACTCGGTGGTGTTCCTGGTGGACGGCGCGGTGGTCGAGACCGGGCCGCCGGGCCAGGTGCTGGACAATCCGCGACAGCAACGCACGCAGCAGTTCCTCGCGAAGGTGCTCTAGGTGGTCATGCGCATCCCGTCCTCGTACCTCGTCCAGTTCCACGAGCCGGAGGGGTACCTGGACTTCGCCCGCTTCGGGCCGCCGTCGCACGCGGTCGTCGTGGAGTCGACCCGGCTGCTGGAGACGTCGGCGGCGGCCGGTCCGGCGACGGTGGACGACCTCATGCGCCAGGAGCTGCGGGCCAGGGCGGCGGTGGCGCGGCTGTGCCGGGGCGACACCGACCACGTGGCGCTGCTGCCGAACACCAGCACCGGGCTGTTCCAGGTGGCGCTGGGCGTGACCGGCGAGGTGCTGGTGTCGGCGGGGGAGTTCCCGGCGAACACCTACCCGTGGGCGCGGTCGCCGCGCGTCGACGTGTCGTGGCTGCCGCCCGGCCCGGTGACGGCGGACGCCGTGCGCGCGGCGTTGACGCCCGCGACGAAGGCCGTGGCGGTGAGCGCGGTGGACTTCCGCACCGGGCACCGGGCCGACCTGGCGGCGTTGCGGGAGGTGGTCGGTGACCGGCTGCTCGTCGTGGACGGCATCCAGGGCTTCGGCGTGGTGGACGAGCCGTGGGAAGCGGCGGACGTGCTGGTCGTCGGCGGCCAGAAGTGGCTGCGGGCCGGGTGGTCCACCGGGTTCATGGCGCTGTCCGACCGGGCGCTGGACCGGCTGGACCCCGTGCTGTCCGGCTGGACGGGCGCCGAGGACGCCGGGCTGTTCGACAACGCGATCCACCCGGTCGGCGAGGGCGCGGCCGGCTGGTCGATCACGAACCTGAGCCCGGTCGCCGCGGGCGCGCTGGCCGTCGCCAGCGCGCTGGTCGCGCTGGCCGCTGTCGCCACGCTCGACGCCGCCGTGCGCGACCGGC
>NZ_JBHTLK010000136.1:0-18839 GCF_042678885.1 Saccharothrix hoggarensis | reverse complement strand
ACCGGATCGCCTTGATCTGGTTCTCCTGCTTCTGCTGCGCGTCGGAGAACTTCAGCTCGATCCCCGCCGCCGCCGCCTCCTCCTGGATCGACTTCGTGTTCGCCGTGCGCCAACCACTCTCGGCGCCCACCTGCGCGAAGCCCATCGTGATCTTGCCGTCGTCGTTGGCGTTGCCCGTCGACGAACCGGAACCACCGGCGTCGCCGCTGCCACAGGCGGTCAAGGCGGCCAACAGGACCGCGCTGGCGGCGGTCGCGATCTTCCTGAGCACTGGATACTCCTTAAGGACCCGGTGTTGCGGGCAACGATGCACGTGACCGTGGTCACCTTGTGAATACTGTGAGCGCTAACATCAGCCTACGTCAACCTCGCGGCGAATTTGTTTCCTGTTCGAGTCCGCCCGTGATCGAATGCCACGAATCGTACTCAGTCGACTACGGAGCCGATACGGACCACGTCATCCTGCTTGCGGAAACACGCCGGAACGCAAGTGGCTCGATTCAGTCCACTCCGTGTTAGCGATAACAGCGCTACTTCGGTCACCACACGAGCGTCACCGAAAGCAACCACCGCGCCCGGCCACGGGGCTTGCCGAGGCGACCCGACCGCGACGCCGCCGTCCGCCGGACCACCACGAGGCAGCAAATTCTGTTAGCGCTAACTGACTTCGCGCGGACACAGAGCCTGACCAGCGCAAACAGGCTTGTGGCAACGCAAAATTCACCCTTGAACGCGTCCGCAACGTCCTGTTAGCGTTCACACAGCGTGCGTGGCCCGAGTCACAGCGTGCCCGGTGCGCGACCCGCTGACGCCGCAGCGGGTCGGCCGGTCGGTCCGCCCACCTCCCGCCCCGGCGGGACCACCCAGCACTCCACCGAACCGGAGCCTCCCCATGTCTTCCTCAGGTCTGAACCGGCGCAGGCTGCTGCAGGCGGCCGGCGTCGCCGCCGTGGCCACCGCCGTACCCACCACCGTCGGCGGCGGCGCCGCGCTGGCCGCGATCCCGCCCGTGCGGCCCGACCTCGGCGTCGCCGCCCACCCGTTCGAACTCGGCCAGGTCCGCCTGACCGCGGGCCGGTGGCTGGACAACCAGAACCGCACCCTGGCCTACCTGCGCTTCGTCGACGTCGAGCGGCTGCTCTACAACTTCCGGCAGAACCACCGCCTGTCGACCAACGGCGCGACGCCGCTGGGAGGCTGGGAGGCGCCGAACTTCGAGTTCCGCACCCACAGCCAGGGGCACTTCCTCACCGCGTGGGCGCAGGCGTGGGCCGTCCTGGGCGACACGGTGTGCCGGGACAAGGCGAACCACATGGTGGCCGAGCTCGCGAAGTGCCAGGCGAACAACGCGGCCGCGGGCTTCAACGCCGGGTACCTGTCGGGCTTCCCGGAGTCGGACCTGACCGTCGTCGAGTCGGGCACCCGGCGCGGCGTGCCGTACTACTGCCTGCACAAGACCCTCGCCGGCCTCCTGGACGTGTGGCGCTACATCGGCAGCACGCAGGCCCGCGACGTGCTGCTGCGGTTCGCCGCGTGGGTCGACTGGCGCACCGGCCGGTTGACGTACAGCCAGATGCAGACCACGCTCCGCACCGAGTTCGGCGGCATGAACGCCGTGCTGACCGACCTGTACCAGCAGACCGGGGACGCCCGCTGGCTGCGCGTCGCGCAGCGGTTCGACCACGCCGCCGTGTTCGACCCGCTCGCCGCCAACCAGGACCAGCTCAACGGCCTGCACGCCAACACCCAGGTCCCCAAGTGGGTCGGCGCCGCCCGCGAGTACAAGGCCACCGGCACCACGCGCTACCGCGACATCGCCGCCAACGCCTGGAACATCACCGTCAACGCCCACACCTACGTGATCGGCGGCAACAGCCAGGCCGAGCACTTCCACGCGCCGAACGCGATCGCCGGGTACCTGAGCGCCGACGCCGCGGAGGCGTGCAACACCTACAACATGCTCAAGCTCACCCGTGAGCTGTGGCTGCTGAACCCGGACCGGGCGGCCTACTTCGACTACTACGAACGGGCGCTGCTCAACCACCTCATCGGCCAGCAGAACCCGGCCAGCGCGCACGGCCACGTCTGCTACTTCACCGCCCTCAACCCGGGCGGACGCCGCGGCCAGGTCGGGCCGGCGGTCGGCGGCGGCAGCTTCAGCACGGACTACGGCTCGTTCTGGTGCTGCCAGGGAACGGGCCTGGAGACCAACACGAAGCTGATGGACTCCATCTACTTCCACAACGGCACCACGCTCACGGTCAACCTGTTCACGCCGTCCGTGCTGGACTGGTCGCAGCGCGGCATCACGGTCACGCAGACCACCACGTACCCGGCGAGCGACACCACCACCCTCACCGTCACCGGGAACGCCGCCGGCTCGTGGACGATGCGCGTGCGCATCCCGGCGTGGAGCAGCGGGGCGACCATCAGCGTCAACGGGGTGGCGCAGGGCGTCACCACGACCCCCGGCACCTACGCCGCCCTCACCCGGTCCTGGGCGCCCGGCGACCAGGTCACAGTGCGGCTGCCCATGCGCGTCGTCATGCAGGCGGCCAACGACGACCCCGGCGTCTCCGCCATCACCTACGGCCCCGTCGTGCTGTCGGGCAACTACGGCAACACGACGTTCAGCGCGCTGCCGACGTTGGACTCCACGTCCATCACCCGCACCAGCTCCTCCGCGCTGTCGTTCACCGCGGTCGCGAACGGCGCCGCGGTCAACCTGCTGCCGTTCTACGACGCGCACGGCCACAACTACACCGTCTACTGGCGCGCGCCCGGCACCGGCGGCTCCAGCGCACCCGGCTACCGGTTGGTCAACGCCTCCAGCGGCCTGGTCCTCGGCGTGCAGGACATGTCCACAGCGGACGGTGGCCTCGCCGTGCAGTGGAACGACACGGGCACCCCGGACCACAGCTGGTCGGTGGTCCCCGACGGCTCCGCCGTGCGGTTGCGCAACGGCAACAGCGGCAAGGTCCTCGGCGTCGAGAACATGTCCACGGCGGACAACGCGCGCGTGCTCCAGTGGTCCGACACCGGCACCGCCGACCACAGGTGGACGGTCGTCGACGTCGGCGACGGCACCCACCTGCTCCGCAACGGCAACAGCGCCAAGGTGCTGGGCATCCTCAACGGCTCGACCGCGGCCGGGGCGCAGGCCGTGCAGGACCCGGACAACGGCACCGCGGACAACCGCTGGCGGTTCGTGCCCGTCGGCGCCCGCCGCATCCAGAACCTGGCCAGCGGTCTCGTCCTGGGCGTGCGGGACATGTCCACCGCCGACGGCGGCCTGGTCGTCCAGTGGGACGACAGCGGCACCGCCGACCACCTCTGGACCGCGGTCCCGGACAGCGGCGGCTACTTCCGGCTGCGCAACTCCCACAGCGCCAAGGTGCTCGGCGTGGAGAACGCGGCGAACGCCAACGGCGCGCGGGTGCTGCAGTGGGCGGACAACGGCACGGCCGACCACCGGTGGCGGCTGCGCTACGGCGCGAACGGGTACTTCCGGATCCAGTGCGCGAACGGCGGCCGGGTCCTCGGCGTGACCAACGCGTCCACGGCGAGGGGCGAGCAGATCGTCATCTGGGACGACAACGGGACGAACGACCACCTCTGGCGGTTCATCTAGTCCTGTCGGTCGTCCGGTGACGAGCCGGACGCGCGGGCGGCCGGTCGCAGTGGGCGACCGGCCTGCCCCGCGGTTCCGCGAACACCCGGTCCGGACGGGCGCTTGTCCGCCGGACCGGGTCGCCGCCGCGACCCGGTGCTGCCGGCTCGGACGGTTACTCGCCGGTTGCCCGTTGACGGTCGGCCATGTTTGCGCAAACATTCTGCGGCGAGAAGCCCGGCACCGTCGCCGCCTTCCCACAGGAGGTTCCCATGATCAACCGCAGAACGGTGCTGTCCGCGGCCGGGGCGGCCGCCGCCCGCGCCGCCGCGGGCACCGCTCTCGGCACCGGTGTCGCCGGCGCCGACGCGACCATCGGCGTCAACCCAGGGGTCAGCCACGGCACGTGGGAGGGCTGGGGGACGTCCCTCGCGTGGTGGGCCAACGTGTTCGGCGACCGGGACGACTTCGCCGACCTGTTCTTCACCACCAGGACCGTCACGTACAACGGCGCCGCGCTGCCCGGTCTCGGCATGAACATCGCCCGCTACAACCTCGGCGCGTCCAGCTGGAACAGCGTCAACGGCGAGCGCATGGTCGCCTCGCCGAACATCCCCGGTTTCAAGCAGATCGAGGGGTTCTGGCAGGACTGGAACAACGAGGACCCCAACTCCGCGGCGTGGAACTGGAGCGCCGACGCGAAGCAGCGCGCCGCCTTGGTCAAGGCCACGCAGCGGGGCGCGATCAGCGAGCTGTTCGCCAACTCGCCCATGTGGTGGATGTGCCACAACCACAACCCCTCCGGCGCGGCCGACGCCTCCGTCACGAACCTCCAGCCGTGGAACCACCGCCAGCACGCCCACCACCTGGCCGTCACCGCGCGCCGCGCCCGCGACCAGTGGGGCGTCACCTTCCGCACGGTCGACCCGTTCAACGAGCCGTCCTCGAACTACTGGCACGCCAACGGCACGCAGGAGGGTTGCCACATCGACGCGACCACCCAGCGCAGCGTCCTGGCGCACCTGCGGACCGAGCTGAACCGGCAGGGCCTCAGCGGCACGCGGATCTCCGCCTCCGACGAGACCAGCTACGACCTCGCCCGCACGACGTGGAACAGCTTCGACTCGACCACCAGGTCGTTGGTCAACCAGGTCAACGTCCACGGCTACCAGGGCACCGGCGGCCGCCGCGACCTGCTGCACAACGACGTCCGCGCGGCCGGCAAGGTGCTGTGGAACTCCGAGCACGGCGACAGCGACGGCAGCGGCCTGCACACCGCCCGCTGCCTGCTGCTCGACTTCCGCTGGCTCAAGCCCACCGCGTGGTGCTACTGGCAGGTCATGGACCCCACCGCCGGCTGGGGCGCCATCCGCTACGACGGCAGCACGCTGCGAGCGGGTGCGGTGGAGACGAAGTTCTACGTGCTGGCCCAGTTCACCCGCCACATCCGGCCGGGCATGCGGATCGTGGACACCGGCAGCGACCTGGCCGTCGCCGCCTACGACCCCGGCGCGCGCCGGCTCGTCATCGTGGCCGCCAACACCGGGGCCGCGCAGACCCTCACCTTCGACCTGTCCCGCTTCACGCAGGTCAGCGGCGGGTCGGGCGGCCTGGTGCCGCGCTGGTCCACCGTCCCGTCCGGCGGCGACCGCTACACCCACCGGCAGGACACCTGGCTCAGCGGCAAGGTGCTCCGGGTTCCGTTCAGCGCCGGCCAGGTGCAGACGTTCCAGGTCGACGGCGTGGTGCAGTAACCCCGGCGATTCGTGAACCCGAGCCGGGCGCGTGGTTCGTCCACGCGCCCGGCCTGTTCCGTTGCCGCGTCAGTCGTTCGTGTCCTCGCGATCGGTCGGGGCGAGGTACTTCTCGGTGGTCCGGTCGACGCCGGTGTCGTCCTGGTTCCGGTTGAGCACGGAGTAGTGCGACTCCGCGCGCATCCGCTCGACCATGTGCGGGTAGTGCAGCTCGAACGCGGGCCGCTCGGACCGGATGCGGGGCAGCTCGGTGAAGTTGTGCCGCGGCGGCGGGCACGACGTCGCCCACTCCAGCGAGTTGCCGAAGCCCCACGGGTCGTCGCGCCCGGCCGGTTCCCCGAACCGGTAGCTCTTCACCACGTTGTAGAGGAACGGCAGCGTGGACGCGCCGAGCACGAACGCGCCGATGGTGGAGATCGTGTTGAGGCCGGTGAACCGGTCGCTCTCCAGGTAGTCGGCGTACCGGCGCGGCATGCCCTCGTTCCCGAGCCAGTGGTGGACCAGGAACGTCAGGTGGAAGCCGACGAACGTGGTCCAGAAGTGGACCTTGCCGAGGTGCTCGTCGAGCATCCGCCCGGTCATCTTGGGGAACCAGAAGTAGATGCCCGCGTAGGTGGCGAACACGATCGTGCCGAACAGGACGTAGTGAAAGTGCGCCACCACGAAGTACGTGTCGGTGACGTGGAAGTCGATGGGCGGCGAGGCGAGCAGGATGCCGGACAGCCCGCCGAACAGGAACGTCACCAGGAACCCGACGCTGAACAGCATGGGCGACTCGAACGTCAGCTGCCCCTTCCACATGGTGCCGATCCAGTTGAAGAACTTGATGCCGGTCGGGATGGCGATGATGAAGGTGGTGGCGGAGAAGAACAGCAGCAGCACCGCGCCGGTGGCGTACATGTGGTGCGCCCACACGACCACCGAGTACAGGGCGATCGCGATGGTGGCGAAGACCAGGCCCTTGTAGCCGAAGATCGGCTTGCGGCTGAACACCGGCAGGACCTCGGACACGATGCCGAAGAACGGCAGCGCGACGATGTAGACCTCGGGGTGGCCGAAGAACCAGAACAGGTGCTGCCACAGGATGGCGCCGCCGTTGGCCGGGTCGAACACGTGCGCGCCCAGGTGGCGGTCGGCCAGCAGGCCGAGCAGCGCGGCGGTCAGGATCGGGAACGCCAGCAGGACCAGGATGCTGGTGATGAAGACGTTCCACGTGAAGATGGACATCCGGAACATCGTCATGCCCGGCGCGCGCAGGCAGATCACCGTGGTGATCATGTTGACCGCGCCCAGGATGGTGCCGAGACCGCCGATGACCAGGCCCGAGATCCACAGGTCCGCGCCGACGCCCGGCGTGTGCGTCGCGCCGGAGAGCGGTGTGTAGGCCGTCCACCCGAAGTCCGGCGCACCGGCCGGCGTGAGGAACCCGCTCACCGCGATGAGGCCGCCGAACAGGTAGAGCCAGTACGACAACGCGTTGAGGCGCGGGAACGCCACGTCCGGCGAACCGATCTGCAGCGGCAGGATGAAGTTGGCGAAGCCGAACACGATCGGCGTCGCGTACAGCAGCAGCATCACCGTGCCGTGCATGGTGAAGAGCTGGTTGTACTGCTCGTTGGAGAGGAACTGCAGGCCGGGCCGGGCCAGCTCGCCGCGCATCAGCAACGCCATCAGGCCGCCGACGAGGAAGAACCCGAACGACGTCGTCAGGTACAGCAGCCCGATGAGCTTGTGGTCGGTCGTGCGGAACAGGCGCAGCAGCGCCGAACCCCTGCGCCGAGGCCGCGCGGCCTCCGGGGGCACGATCGGCGTCGGCTTGAGCGTGGTCATGGCCATCCTCGGGCTCGCGGTGCGGGCATCGGCCCACCGGCTGGGGCTCCCGACACCCGTGCCGCCGCTCCGAGGTGCTGCGGAGGACGGCGTGCCGTCAGCGGCGCGGGCGGTCGAGGCGGAACAACGTGGTGCGTGCGGCGATCAGCGCCACGCGGGCGGCTTGGACGTCGCCGGCGGCGGCGTGCTCGCGGGCGTCCCGCAGGAACCCGACGACGGTCCCCACCGGGTCGTCCGGCGTCTCGTCGGCCAACGCCGACAACCGGTCCCACACCGGCGCGACGTCGCCGGCCAACGTGGCGAGCACCCGGTCGATGTCACGCCTGGCGTCACCGTGGCGGGGATCGACGTGCAGCACCGCGTGCACCGCCGAATCCACCGCGAGGCGCAACACGGCTGTCTGGTCGTCCGCCGGTTTCGTCATCACGCTCCCCCGATCACAAATAGTGAGCATATGTCACCATGAGTGAATCGGGCGGTGTGCGGGACGCCGGGCGTGGCGTCACCGGCGCCCGGTGGGCCTCACGCGCTGCGCGGCATCGGGACGAGCTCGGCGGCGGTGTAGGGCACCAGCCGCCGGACGAGGTCGTCCCGCGTCCACCGCGCCACCGCGGGCTGCCCCACCGCACCCCGTTCGCCGCGGAGCAGCCGGCGCACCCACCGGGCCACCGCCTGCGGCGTCGGCAGGAGGTCGGCGCCGAAGTAGGCGACGATGATCAGGTCCTCACCGCTGTGCGTCTCCACGGCCACGGACCAGCCGCACTCCTCGTCCCAGACCAGCGCCACGTCCCGGTCGGGGAAACCCCGCAGCCGGCCGTCCAGCGCCAGGTACAGGGTGGCCGTCGGCTCAGCCTGCACGCACGAGGACTCTCCCGTGAGCCCCAGCTCCACCGTCACCCGGCGGACGTAACCCTGCAGGCCCCACACCAAGGCGTCATCGAAATCCAGCTCCATCGCGCACCGCCACCTTCTACCCCCGGTCGATGCGCCGGCTGCTTGACGCATCGACCGAGTACCCGCCAGTGTCCGATGTGAACCCGTTCGGACGACCAGGTTGGCTGTTCCGATCCAGACGGTCGCCCCCGGCGACGTTCCCGTCGCCCGGCCGCGGTCCCGATCGGGGGGGTTCGGGGAGGCCCGCGTGGGTACGTCGTCGGCATGTGGACCAGGGGTCATGACGCGGCAGGGTGCCCGTGCGCACGCTGAGCCGGGGTCGGCAGGACGGGTTCGCGCCCGAGTTCACGGCCGTCGCGGGCACGCGGGCGCACGCCGGGGTGCTCGGGCCGGTCGGCGCGCCGGACGAGGTGTGCGTGCCCGGCCTGGGCTGCTCGCACCGCTACTTCCTGCCGCTGGCACGGCGGCTGGCGCCCGACGCGCGGGTCGCCGCAGTCGACCTGCCCGGCTTCGGCCGCACCCCCGGACCGGGCGAGCCGCTGGACGTGCGGGGCCTGTCGCTGGCGCTCGCCGACTGGTTGCGGGCCACCGGGCGGGGCGGATCGCTGCTGGTGGCGAACTCCGGCGGCTGCCAGGTCGTGGTCGACCTGGCCGTGCACTCCCCCGACCTGGTCGGTCCGGTGGTGCTGGTCAGCCCCACGATGGACCGGCACGCCCGCTCGCGCGCGCGGCAGCTGGGGCGGTTGCTGGCCGACATCCCGCGGGAACGGCCGTCGCTGAACTTCGTGATCGCCCGCGACTACCTCACCTGCGGGCCGCGCAGGCTCGCCGTGACGCTCCGCCACCTGCTCGAAGACCCCGTCGAGCGCAAGCTCCACCACGTGCGCACGCCTGCCGTCGTCGCCCGCGGCGCCCACGACCCGATCGTGTCCCGCGCGTGGGCCGCGGAAGTGGCGTCGCTGCTGCCGCACGGCCGGCTGGCCGAGGTGCCGGGGGCCGGCCACGCCTTGAACTACTCGGCCGCCGACGCGCTGGCCGCGATCACGCGCCCGCTGCTCCCCGACGGGGCGTGACCTAGGCGACCAGGTAGTGCTGGCCCGGCATGAAGTCGCCGAGCGGGACCGCCGTGGCGCCCGTCGCCAGCACCACCTGCGCGAACGGGTCTCCGGCGTGCATGGCCAGCAGCAGCGAGCCGGCGCCGAACCAGCGGCGGTCCACCACGTCCTCCCTGGCCCGCGGCAGGCTCTCGTTGAGCGCCCAGTTCGAGATGAACAGGTCCGCGTCCACGTCCGTCGCGCCGACCAGGCCGATCGGCACGAGGTTCACCCGTCCGGGGACGGGCCGCACCGGCGCGGTGTCGTGCAGCACGACCCGCTCCTCCCCCAGCACCGCGGACAGGTAGAGCCACTGCACGGCGCTGAACGTCGGCGTGTCGAAAACGACGCACGTCGGCTCGCCGCGGTGCAGGGCGGTGATCACCCGGATCAGCGCGCCGAACCCGCCACCCCACTCCACGATCGTGGCGGCGTCGTCGACCCGCCGTCCCGTCGCCTCCTGGTAGCGCAGCAGGTGGAACAGCTGGTGCACGGTGTTGGACGACGTCCGCAGGTCGCTGCCCGGCAGCGGCACCGTCGGCGGGTCGCCGACCGGCGGTTCGGCGAGCGGGCGCTCGTCGGCGAGCCGGGACCGCACGTAGGGCAGCTCGTGCGGCAGCAGGCGCTCGTTGACGAACATCTGGAACGCGATCGACGGGTGGCGCAGGAAGTCGGGCGGCGGGACGGGCAGCAGGTCGCGTTCCAGCTCGGCGTTGCGCCGCACCCAGTCCGGGCGCACGTACCGCGCGTCCACGCAGGGGCGCACGGTGGCGAGCCGTTCGGCGAAGCGGCGCGCCAGGTCGGCGAAGGCGGTGTCACCGTGCTGCGGTTCGTCCGGCGAGTGCATGCCGAGGCGCTACCCCGCTCACATCGCGCGAAACCCGCCCTGATCACCGGCCAGGGCGACGATGACGATGGCGGTGATCGAGCCGAGCAGCAGCCACAAGCCGGTCGGCACGGCGCCCTCGTCGAGGTGGACGACGGACGCGACGACGGCGGCGATCGAGGCCAGGGTCGCCACGACCCGCAGTACCCGGCGGCCGACGACGACCACGGCCGCGGCGATGACGGGGCCGGCCGCCAGCCACTCCCACCCGTGGCCCAGGACCAGCCACAGCGCGGCGAGCCCGCCGGCCACGGCGCCCGTGCCGATCAGCTTCCTCCTCCGGTCGCGAGCGGACCCACCGGGTGCACGACGTCCCCCGTTCGGGGCGGCGCGCTCGCTCGTCAGCCGCGCGAGCCTGCGGGAGGCTTCCCGCCGGAGGTCCTCCTCCCGCGCCTTCAACGCGGCCGCCTCGGCTTCCTCCAGCTCCCGCTGCATCCGGTGGGCCTCGTCCCACGCCTTCACCGGCGTCTTCGAGCTCCGACCGCCGTGCTTCACGGCGTTCGCGGCCGCTCCGCCGGACCTTCCCCGGCGTCGACGGCGCCGACGGCGGGCCGGCGAGTCGGCGACGGCCAACCGGCGTCTGGCCCGGCGCACCACGTCCACCGCGCGCAGCAGGTCGGCGTGCTCGGGAGACTTGCGCGGGTGGGCGACCAGGTTCCGGGTGTGCCTGAGCGACCGGACCTCGGCGACGGGGAGACCGACCCGGGCGGCGATCCGCTCGTCACGCCGGGGGCCCTCCTCCACCAGGTCGACCAGGTGCTGCCACCCGTCGAGGACCTCCACCTTCAGCTCGGCCGCTGACCGGTCCCCGGTGGTCCCCGGTCGAGCCGCGGGTGTGCCGTTCCGCGCGGCACGGGCTTCCTGCGCCAGCCGGGCGTGGTCGAGGAGGCGTTCCCAGTCGTGGTCGCCGGCCGCGCCGATCACCCGCATCACGGTGAGCAGCTGCTCGGGCTCGCGGGGCAGCCGGCGCGACTCGATCCACCCGCTGATAATGCGGTCGGAGATGTCGCGGCCGTGGCCCTGCGCGGCGCGACGGCTGATCAGCCCTGCCACCGCGGTGCCTTCCGGCAGGCGGGCCGACCACCGGGTCAACGCCGCGTCGAACCGCGCCCAGAACACTCGTCGGCCTCATCGGTCATCGCCCCAGTGTCCCGCACACGATCAACCGGCGGGCCCGAGTCGCGCGCGACTCGCCTGCACCGCAACGCAATACCGATCCACCGGCCGCATTTCTGCGGTTGGCTGCGCCGGTGCGGTGGAGTGATCCAGGTCGGCTGGCCGCGTCGACGTGATCACGACCGGAGGTGGTCAGGTGGCGCGGCGCGCGCGGGACGTGGCCAGGCCGGCCAGGACCACGGCGGCCACTCCCACCACCACGGCGATGATGGCGCCGGCTTTCCCGTTGCCGGTTCCGAAACCCCCGGCGGAGTTGGCCCAGTGCAGGCCGCCGACGGCCGCGGACACCACGCCCGCCGTCCCGGCCGCGATGGCTCCGCGACGCGACGCGCCGGTGCGACCGGCCGAGCGGAGGGCCAGCCCACCGAGCACCATGCCGAGCAGCCCCACGACGTCGGCGGCCGTGGGCAGGAGCCGGCCGGAGCCGAGGCCGCCGGCCGCGACGACCGACGGGTGGCCGGCCTCCTGACGCGGACCGGTGGACGGGGCGTCGACGTTCACGGGGTCCGCGACCGACCGCGCGCTGACCGTGACATCGTTGGCGGAGGCGTGCGCGGCCGCGGGTGCGACGAGGCCGAGGCCTCCGATCAGCGCGGCGCCGGCCACGGCGAGCACCACTCGGACCGACACCGGGGCTCCGGATGACTTCATGTCCCACTCCGTTCCAGACGATTTCGCTGTCGCTCGATCCTGTCGCCGGACGGGCCGCCGGTCGTCGTGTGGACGGACGGGATTCGCGCTGCCGCGCCCGACGCACCCGGCTGCCGCGGACGCGGTAGGGACCGGGCACGTACTGCGAACGCGGTAGGCGGGCGGTCGTCCCGGTGGAGGAGTCGCCCGCGGGCGGATCTGGCTACTGTGCGCGCATGAGCACAGGGCGGTCCGGCGTTCCGGCCGGTGTCAGGGATTGGGCGATCGCGGCGTGCGTGGCGGCGACGCTGCTCGTCGCCGGCCTGTCCGGGAACCGTCCCGCCGACGTCGACCTCCTCGGTTGCGCGCTGCTGGTCGCCGCCGGCCTGGCGCTCGTCGCGCGCCGCCGGGCGCCGGTGCCGGTCCTGGCCGTCACGGGGCTGTGCTCGGTGGGCTACCAGGCGCTCGGCTTCGACGTCCCCGCCGTCGCGTTCCTGTTCGCCGTGTACGCCGCCGTGCGCGAGGGCCACCGGGTGGTCACGATCGTGGCGGCGGTGGCGGTGCTGGCCGCCCTGCCGCTCGCCGCCCTCGCCCTGCCCGTCGGGACGCCGGTGCGCGAGGCGCTGGCCCGGGCCCGAGGCGCGCTGGAGCTGGCGTGGCTGGTCGCCGCCGGGGCCGCCGGTGAGGCGCTGCGGCAGGCCGAGCGCCGGGCGGACGAGGCGGAGCGGACCCGCGAGGAGACCGCACGGCGTCGTGCCGACGAAGAACGGCTGCACATCGCCCGTGAGCTGCACGACTCCCTCACGCACCAGATCTCGATCATCAAGGTGCAGGCCGGCGTCGCCGTCCACCTGGCACGCAAGCGCGGCGAACAGGTGCCGGAGGCGCTGCTGGCGATCCAGGAGGCGGGCCGTGAGGCGGCACGGGAGCTGCGGGCGACGCTGGAGGCGCTGCGCGACGACGGCAAGACCCCGCCGCACGGCCTCGCGCACGTCCCGGCCCTGGTCGAGCGGGCGCGCACGACCGGTCTGGACGCCACCCTGACCATCGACGGGCCACCGCACGACGTGCCGGCCGCCGTGGACCGGACCGCGTACCGGATCGTCCAGGAATCGCTCACCAACATCGCCCGGCACGCGTCCGCCGCCACCGCGTCGGTCCGGATCGACTACCGTCCGGGCGCGCTCGCCATCCGGGTGGACGACGACGGCAAGGCCGCACCGGACACCGCCACGACGCCGGGCGTGGGGCTCCTCGGGATGCGGGAACGGGTCACCGCCCTCGGCGGTCGGCTGCGCGCCGAACCCCGCCGCGAGGGCGGCTTCACCGTCCACGCCGAACTCCCCGTGGACCGGACGCCGTGATCCGCGTCCTGCTCGTCGACGACCAGCCGCTCCTCCGCAGCGGGTTCCGCGCGCTCCTCGACGTCGAGGACGACATCGAGGTGGTGGCCGAGGCCGCCGACGGCCGGGAGGGCCTCGCGCTCGCCCGGGAGCACCTGCCGGACATCGCGCTGGTCGACATCCAGATGCCGGTCATGGACGGCATCGAGACGACCCGGCAGATCGCCGCGGACCCGGCGCTGGCCCGCGTCCACGTCGTCATCCTGACCAACTACGGCCTGGACCAGCACGTGTACGACGCGCTGCGCGCCGGCGCGGCCGGCTTCCTGGTCAAGGACATCGAGCCGGAGGACTTCCTCCACGCGGTGCGCGTCGCCGCGCGCGGTGACGCGCTGCTGGCGCCGTCGATCACCCGCAAGCTGATCGACCGGTACGTCACCGAGCCGCCGCACGCAAGCGCCGGCCCGAACGCGGACGGGCTGACCAACCGGGAACGCGAGGCCGTCGTCCTGGTCGCCCGAGGGCTGTCCAACGACGAGATCGCCGACCGCATGGTGATCAGCCCGCTGACCGCCAAGACCCACGTGAACCGGGCCATGACCAAGCTCCACGCCCGCGACCGCGCCCAACTCGTCGTGCTCGCCTACGAGTCGGGCCTGGTGACCCCGCGCCACCGCTGACGCCCCATGTCGATTCCCCACCGGCGACGAGAGCCTTTCCCGACCCGACGATCGCGGCCGGAAATCTTCCGTGACGAATGGGCAACGGGTCGGCGACAGCCCGTTCGCTAGCGTCGGCACCTCTCGCTGACGGAATGGGGGCGGAATGCGGAAGAGTCGCCGGAGAATCACCATCGAAATCATTGACCGCTACCAGCGCAATCAGGTCGCGGTGCAGCGCGCCGTGATCGGCCTGCTGTACGTGTGGTTCGGCGGGCTCAAGGTCGTGCCCGGGCTGAGCCCGGTGGACGACCTGGCCGGTCACGCGATGTCCGCGATGACGATGGGGCTGGTCAAGCCCGCGGTGTCGATGCCACTGCTGGCGGTGGCGGAAATCCTCATCGGAATCGGCCTGATCACCGGAAAATTGCCTCGCACCACCGTGCTCGTGGCTTTCGGGCACATGGCCGGGATCTTCCTGACCGTGTTCATCCTACCCGGTGAGATCTGGGCAGCGTGGGGCGTGCCGACGTTGAACGGCCAGTACGTGCTGAAGAACGTGGTGCTGGTGTGCGGTTTAGCGAACGTCGCCCTGAGAGTATTCCGCCAGGCTCCGGAAAAGGCGGTCGTCCATCGAGAGGCAGGTCTCGTGGATCAGCTGGGTCAGCGCGTCCGAGGGTGAGATGCCCAGTTCGTCGTGCAGCAGCCGCCTGCACTCCTCGAACTGGCGGGCGGCCTCGCGGCGGTTGCCCTCGGCGAGGTGCACGTCGATGAGCGCGCGGTGCGCGCTCTCCCGGTAGGGGTCGGCGTGCAGCGCCGCCAGGCCGACCTCGATCGCGAGGCCGCCCAGCCCCTTGGCGGACAGCATGCGGCACAACGCCTCCAGGGCGTGCAGCCGCAGCTGCCGGAACCGCTCGCGCTCCTCCAGCAGCCACGCGTCCTCGGTGTGCTCCGGCAGGAGGTCCTGGAACAACAACTGCCGCACGGCGACGCCGAGGTTGTCCGCGTCGACCGGCGCCATGTCACCGTCGAGGACGCGCAGCGCGAGGTCGTCGGCCGCGTGCAGGTCCACCGTGACGTCGTCGGCCAGCCTGAGCTGGTCCCTTGTGGACACGACGCTGGCGTCGGTGCCCGGCGGCATCCGCCACAGCACGGACCTCAGGTTGGCCGCCGCACGGGTCGCCGACGCGTCCGGCCACAGCACCGCGGCCACCCTACCGCCGCCGACCGGCGCGCCGCGCAACGCCAGCCGCGCGTCGGGCCGTTCCGCGCTCGCGCCGAGCTGGACGCGGTGGCCGTCGTGGTGGAACTCGAAGCCGCCGAGCAACCGCACCTGCGTGCGACCGCGGCCCTGCGGCGCCCCGGCGGCCACCCGGTAGTGCGACCACACGGGATCGGTGATCGTTTCGGACATGGTCAGGCGCTCCTCAGGCCCGGCAACGCGACAAAGTGCGGACGGCGACCGGCAGGCGTCCGACGACCGGCGGAGGGATCGTCGGACGCCTGCCGGCGGGCAGGGATCAGGGCGAGTGATCAGGACGAGCGATCACGGCAGGGTGCGGCACAGCGGTTCGGCGCAGCGATCCAGCACAACGGCTCGGCACAGCGGTTCAGCGCGGGACGTCGGTGCGGGGAATCAGGCGGAGGTGCGCTCGATGGGCACGCCGGTGAGCATCCCGTACTCGTTCCAACTGCCGTCGTAGTTGCGCACGCCGTCGAGGCCGATCAGCTCGCTGAGGGCGAACCACGAGTGCGAGGAGCGCCACCCCATGCGGCAGTACACGGTGACGCCGTCTTCGAGGGAGACGCCGTGCTTGCGGTACACCTCGGCGATCTCTTCGGGCGACTTGAACGTCTCGTCCTCGTTGACCGTCTCGGTCCACGGGATGTTCACCGCGCTCGGGATGTGGCCCCGGCGCTGCGGGTGGTCCTGCGACATGCCGCGCGCGGCCAGCAGCTCCCCGGTGTACTCCTCGGGCGAGCGCACGTCGACCAGCGCGGCCGCGCCGCCGAGCACGTCGTCGCGGTACGCCCGGGTGGCCAGGTCGAGGTCCTTCGCCCGGTACTCGGTGCGCGCGCGGGTGACCGATTCCTTGCTCAGCGGGTGCCCGCCGACGATCCACGCCCGGCGTCCGCCGTCGAGCAGCCGCACGTCGGCGTGCCCGTACATGCGGAAGTACCAGTAGGCGACGGCCGCCCACCAGTTGCTCTGGGCGCTGTAGAACACGACGGTGTCGTCGTTGCCGATGCCCAGCGAGGACACCAGCTGCTCGAACCGGTCACGCGGCACCACGTCGCGCACCACCGGGTCGAGCAGGTCGCGCTCCCAGTCGATCTTCACGGTGCCGGGCACGTGACCCGACTCGTAGTTCGCGGTGCCGTTGTCGATTTCCACCACCACGACCGAGGGATCGTCGAGGTGGGCGAGTAACCATGCGGAGTCGACGAGCGGTTGGTGCTTCGACATGTCCTCAGCTCTCTATGGTGTTCGTTGCGATGTCGGCACGCCGTCACCACCAGTAGGTGGGGTAGCGCAGCGCGGGGATCAACTTGCCGACGACCCACCCGACGATGACCAGCAGCACGCTGCCGATCAGGAAGACGAGCACCGCGGTCAGCGGCGCGATCGTCTGGAGCACGACCACCGCGGCGGTGGCCGCGGCCGGTGCGTGCGCGGCCCGCAGCGCGAGCATGCCGCCGACCGCGAGGCCTGCGGCCACCGCGGCGACCCAGAGGTGGTGGCCGAACGCGGCGACCATCAGCAGGCCGATCACGACCGACACCAGGTGGCCGAGCACGACGTTGCGGGGCTGCGCGGGCGGTGTCGCGTGCATCGCCACGAGCAGCATCGCGGTCGCCGCCAGCGGCGCGGTGAAGAGCACCGAGTTGGTCACCGAGCCGATCGCGACCAGCAGCAGGAGCATGACCGCGGTGATCGCCGTCGCCCTGACGATCACCGCGGGCTTCGGGCGGGCGGGCGCCTTGCTGCGCCACCGGCTGGCCGTCGCCTCGACGGGTGTGGTATCGGCGGCTGGCTTGGTCATCGGGTACGCCTCTCGTGAATGACGACCCGCACGACCGGGTTGGCGGATCGCGTCCTTCACCCTGAAGCTTGGGTGCGCCGCCGTCCCGGAGCAAGATCAACTCGCCGTCCCGCCATGAAGATTTCCGATGTGCGAGCCGCTGAACTCGGCGATTGATGGGCGCGTGACGTTCGGGTGACGGGGCCTCTGAAGTAATCCCGCAGGTCTTACCCGGTTCCTTTTTCACCTGGAGCATCCGTGAGCCCTGACAACCGTCGGCGCCGTCTGCGCTCGACGCTGACGCCGGTGGCCCTGGCCGCCGCCCTCACCGCGAGCGTGTTCACGCCGGTCGCCGGAGCCGAGGGCGGGACCGTGCCCGCCGGCGACAATGTGATCATCCAGTGGGACCAGGCCCTGATGGAGGCCGTCAAGGTCGGCAAGCTGGGCCCGCCGCACGTCGCCCGCGCCATCGGCATCCTGCACACCTGCACCTACGACGCGTGGGCCGCGTACGACGGCAGGGCCACCGGCACGCGCTACGGCTCGCAGCTGCGCCGTCCGCTCGCCGAGCGGACGCTCGCCAACAAGAGCAAGGCGATCAGCTACGCGGGCTACCTCGCGCTCAAGGACCTCTACCCCGCGAGCAAGCCGGCGTTCGACCAGCTCATGGTCAAGCTGGGCTACGACCCCGCCACCGTTCCGGGCGGGCCGACGTCGCCCGCCGCGATCGGCACCAAGGCGTGCCAGGCCGTGCTGGACTTCCGGCACCGCGACGGCGCGAACCAGCTCGGCGACCTCAACGGCGGCGCGCCGTACAGCGACTACACCGGCTGGACCCCGCGCAACGACCCGATGGACATCTTCGCCTTCGACCCGGCGACGGTCCGCGACCCGAACGGCTACCAGCCGCTGATCCACCCGACGAAGAACGGTCCGACCATCACGGACGGGTTCGTCGGCGCGCAGTGGGGCAAGATCAAGCTGCTCGCGGTGCAGGGCCTGCCGGAGGCGTGGCAGGACAGCGTGCAGAAGCGCATCCTCGAGGAGCTCCGCCGGTCCAAGACCCCCGGCCCGGCTCCGTACGGCTCCCCCGAGTACCTGGAGCAGGCCCAGGACCTCATCGAGATCAGCGCGAACCTGACCGAGGAGCAGAAGGCCATCGCGGAGTACTGGGCCGACGGCGCGGGCACCGTGACGCCCGCCGGCCACTGGATGGTGCTGACGCAGGACGTGTCGCGCCGTGACCGCAACACGTTGGACGAGGACGCGAAGCTGTTCTTCGCGATGGGCAACGCCCAGGCCGACGCCGCGGTCGCGTGCTGGTACGTCAAGCGGTACTACGACTACGTGCGGCCGATCACCGCGGTGCGCTACCTGTTCCAGGACCAGGAGATCGCCGCGTGGGGCGGCCCCGACCGGGGCACCGTCACGATCGACGGCAGCGCGTGGCGCCCGTACCAGGAGGACACGTTCCCGACGCCTCCGTTCTCGGAGTACGTGTCCGGGCACAGCACGTTCAGCTTCGCGGCGGCCGAGGTGTTCCGGCGGTTCACCGGCAGCGACCAGTTCGGCATGTCGACGACCATCCAGCCGGGCCAGCTGACCTTCGAGCACAACCTGCCCAGCTCGCCGATCACCCTGTCGTGGCCGACGTTCAGCGACGCCGCCGCGCAGGTCGGCATCTCGCGCCGCTACGGCGGCATCCACTTCACCGACGGCGACCTCCACGGCCGGGCGCTCGGCAGCTCGATCGGCCAGGTCACCTGGAACACCGCGAACCTGTACATCAACGGTCACGCGTGATCGACGCGGAGCGGTTCCCGCCCGGGGAACCGCTCCGCACCCCTGATCGGAGGAGCACGTGCACGACGTGGTCAAGCTGGATCGCGTGGTGATCCGGTTCGCCGGTGACTCCGGTGACGGCATGCAGCTCACGGGCG
>NZ_JBHTLK010000135.1:0-19204 GCF_042678885.1 Saccharothrix hoggarensis | reverse complement strand
GGTCGTGCTGGGCGGCGGTTTCGCCGTCGGCCGGAGCACCGCGCCCGATCCCGCCGCGGTCGCGCAGCAGTCGTCCCCGCCCGCGCCGCCCGCCGGCACCAAGGTCGGGTCGGCCACCGACCCGGACACCGGCGCGCGGATGACCGTGCAGGTCCGGCCCGCCGCGGGGTGGGTGCGGGTGAACGCGTCCGTCGCGGGCATCGCGCAGGACGCGAAGTGCCGCCTGCTCGTCGTCGCCAAGGACGGCAGCACCCAGGAGGCGGGCAGCTGGCTCGTCTCGTCGGCGGGGGAGAAGGACGGCACGAACCTGGACGGCTCGGCGCTCATCGCGCCCGAGGACGTCGCCGCCATCGAGGTGCGCACCTTCGAGGGCGAGCGGATCGTCACCGTGCCCGTCTAGCCGGGGGTGGGCAGGTCCCCGCGCGGGGACCTGCCCCCTCCTCACGGCTTCAGCACGACCTTGCCCGTGGTGGCGCGGCCTTCCAGCGCCGCGTGCGCCTTGGCGGCCTCGCTGAGCGGGAACGTCGTGGTCAGCGGGGTGAGCCGCTGCTCGGCGAGGGCGCGCAACGACATCTCTTCCAGCCCCCGCAGGCTCGTCCCCTTCATCATCCGCGGCCCCACGGCGACCGTGGCGGTGATGCCGAGGCGGTAGAGGTCGGCGGTCTCGATGCGCGTCGGCTCGCCCGCGGACCAGCCGAACAGGACGATCCGGCCGCCGACGCCCAGCAGGTCGAGGGCCGCGCGGCCGGGCTCCCCGCCGACACCGTCGAGCACCACCGTCACCGGCCCGATCCCGTCCGACCAGCCCGGCCGGGTGTAGTCCGCGGCGACGTCCGCGCCGAGCTCGCGCACCAGGTCCAGCTTGGCGGTGCTCGCCGCGCCGACCACCCTGGCCCCGACCGCCTTGGCCTCCTGCACGAACAACGCGCCGAGCCCGCCCGCGGCCGACGTCACCAGCACCACGTCGTCCGCCGTGATCCCGGCGATCCGCAGCACGCCCACGGCCGTGCGGCCGGTGCCGATCATGGCCACGGCGGCGTCGTCGGACACGTGGTCGGGCAGCGCGTGCAGCGACGCCACGCCGGCCACGGCCAGCTCCGCGTACCCGCCACTGGCCTGCCCGAGGTGGGCGGTGACCCGCTTGCCCAGCCACCGCGCCTCGACCCCCTCGCCGAGCTTGGTGACGACCCCGGCGACCTCGCGCCCCGGCGTCATGGGCAGCTCGGGCAGCGGGAACGGCCCGCCGGCCTCGCCCCTGCGGATCGACGTGTCGAGCAGGTGGACGCCGGCGGCGGACACCGTGATCCGGACCTGGCCTGGGCCGGGTTCCGGGTCGGGCGCCTCCTCGTAGCGCAGGGTCTCGGCCGGACCGAACTCGTGCTGGCGGATGGCGCGCATGTCGGAAGTCCCCTCTGGTGTGAACGTCCGCCACGCTAGGAGTTCGAGCTAAGTCGAGGTCAAGTGATCACGGCGGCCCGGCCAACCCGGGCGGGCGCCCGCACGTCCCCTGGAGGTGACGCACCTCGGGCACTTCGACCACAACGCGCACCACCACCCGTTCCTGCTCGCCCGAGTGCCGGCGGGCGCCCGCACGGCGCTGGACGTCGGGTGCGGCCACGAGGCGTTCGCGCGGAAGCTGGCCGAGCGCGGCCTCGCGGTGACGGCCGTGGACCGGCACGTCGAGGCGTCGGCGCCGGGCGTCGACTTCCGTCGCGCGGACGCGCTGGTGGACGACCTCGGCGGGCCGTACGACTTCGTCTCGTGCCTCGCCGCGCTGCACCACATGCCGCTCGTGCCCGCCCTGACCCGGCTCCGGTCGCTGGTGCGCCCCGGCGGGGTGGTCGCGATCCTCGGCCTGGCCCGCGAGGAGGGCTTCCGGGACCGGGCGCTGAGCCTGGCGTCCGTGCCGCTGAACGTCGTCATGCGGCTGCTGCGGGACGACCCCGTCGACGACGCGCCGGTGCGGGACTGGTCCCTCTCCCTCCGCGAGATCAAGGCGGAAGCGGACGTCCTGATGTCCGGCGCCCGGTTCCGACGGCACCTGTTCTGGCGGTACTCCCTGGTCTGGACAGCCGCAGCGCCCCATTCCCGGACACCGTAATTCCTTTGACGGGAAGCGCGGCCCGACGGGATAGTCGTATCGACACCGCGTCGGTGTCGATACGACCAAGGGGATTCCCGTGAACAGCACCGACACCGAGTGGAACGGCTCGGCGACCCGCGCGTCCGGTGACCGGGGCATGTGCTCCTGAACTGCGCGTACGTGTGATTCGACAAGACGACGCGGAATTGTTCGGATACCGTGGCGAATGAATTCCCACGGTGTTCCACAGCGCATTCCGCGTATCCCGGCGGCCCGACCTTCATGGGGTGGGTCGGGGCGGAAGAACCCCGGCACGGCGGGGTTGTCCGACTCCTGTCGGGAACGGGGGGCGGGTTCGTGCGCCCGCCCCCCGCCTCGGTTCGGCCGACAGGGGGAACGAGGTCGCGCCGGCCTGTTTGCCGTTCGCGGAGGACGGGTAGTCGGTGGGCGTCCGGAGCCCGGCAAACGGGCTCGTGGTCCTCATTTGGAGGGCGTGATGACCCACTCGACCACCGGTCGCGTCAAGGTCGCGGGTCTCCAGCCCGCCCAGGTGCTGGCAGGTCTGACCGGCCTGGTGTTCCTCGCGTTGGGTGTGCTCGGCCTCGTCCGCACCGGATTCGGCGACTTCGCGGGCGATCCGCACTCGACGCTGTTCGGCTTCGGCGTGAACCCGCTGCACAACGTGGCACACCTGGTGTTCGGTGTGCTCGGCCTGCTGATGGCGAGCACGTCCGGCCTGGCCCGGCTCTACGGCTGGCTCCTGTTCGTCTCCTACGGCGCCCTGGTGCTGTGGGGGCTGGCGCTCAGCGACGTCTTCGCCACCAACCCGGTGTCCGGCCTCGGCAACCCGCTGGCGCTCAACACCATGGACAACTGGCTGCACCTCGGCCTGGCCGCGCTCGGCCTGCTGATCGCGGTGCTGCCGGCCCGGCGCAAGATCGTGACCGAGGAGCCCGCGGAACCGGAGCAGCGGCAGATCCCGGAGCCGACCCCGGAAACCCGCTTCGACACGACGCGGACCGACCGGGGGACGGGCATCCGCGACCCGCGGGCCGACCCGGCGACGCAGGAGATGCCGGCCCAGCGCGTCGAACCCGGTTACAACGATCCCCGGGTCGTGGAGCCCCGCCGGGAGGGCGTGCAGCGGGACGAGCGGATCGAGTCGATGGACCCGACCGTGACCCCGCGGCCGACCCAGCCGGTCGACCCCGCCACCACGGAGAAGCACCGCATGTGGCACCCCCGCTAACCCGCTCGCGCTGATCGAACGCCGCGGTGGCGCACCGGTTCCCCGGTGGGCCACCGCGGCGTTTCCGCACACCGTCCCAGTGGTCCGTCCCGGTGGTCCGTCCGATGAGATCCGTCCACGCGGGACAGCGCCGAACCGAGCGCCGGACCGCGTGGCGTCAGGCCGCGTGGGTCAGACCCCGTGGGCCGGGCCGCGTGGGTCAGACCCCGTGGGTCAGACCGCGGCGTCCATCCGCCGGACCTGGTCGTCGTCCAACTCGACCTCCAGCGCGCCCAGCGTCTCCTCCAGCTGCGCGAGAGTGCTGGCGCCCACCAGCGGGATGATGTCCTGCCGCAGGAGCCACGCCAGCACGACCTGGTTGACCGTGGCGCCCAGCTCCGCCGCGACGTCGCGCAGCACCGCGAGCCGCCGCGTGGTGCCGGGGTGGTCGTACTCCTCGCCCAGCGGCTTGTCCCGGTACCGGCCCGACAGCAGCGTCGAGTACGCCACCAGCGCCACGTCGCCCTCGGCCGCCGCGTAGTCGAACAGCTCCTCGGTCATGTGCACGTGACCGGCCTCCGGCAGCCGCACGCCCGGCCGCGGCCGCAGGTAGCTGTACCGCTGCTGCACCGCCGTGTAGAGCGGCCACCCGTTGGCCCGCGACACCGCCCGCGCCCGCTCCAGCCGCCACGTGGCGTGGTTGCTCGCCCCGACCTCCCGCACCGAGCCCGCCTCCACCAGGGACGCGAACCCGCCGAGCGTGTCCTCCAACGTCACCGTGCGGTCCTCGATGTGGCTGTAGTACAGGTCGATGTGGTCGATCCCCAGCCGCTTCAGGCTGCCCTCGGCCGCACGGCGGACGGTGTCGCCGGACAGGCCCTCGGCGTTCTCCAGGCCCGTGCCCGGCGTCAACGGCCGCGCGCCCATCTTGGTGGCGACCACCACCTCGTCCCGGTTGCCCCGCGCGGCCAGCCAGCGGCCGACCGCCTCCTCGCTCTCGTCGCCCGTGCCGCCGTCCCAGAACACGTAGTTGTTCGCCGTGTCGAGGAACGTGCCGCCCGCCTCGGCGAAGCGGTCCATGATGGCGAAGGACGTCTTGTCGTCCACCCACTTGCCGAACGGGAGCGTGCCCAGGCTCAGGGCGCTGACCTCCAGTGAACCGATGCGCTGTCGTCTCATGGGGGTCAGCCTGGGTGCTGGAGCGCGCTCCAGGTCAAGACCTGGACCTCACGTCGGTCCCACCCGCGCCTGGCATGCTGGGCGGCGATGTCGACATTCGCGAAGTGGGCGCCCGCCGTGCTGGCGCTGGCCGTGGTGGCCGGCCCCGGCGTGTGGCGGTTCAGCAGGCACGTCATCACCATCGCGCACGAAGCCGGTCACGCCCTCGTCGCGCTCCTCACCGGCCGCAGGCTGGAGGGCATCAAGCTGAACTCGGACACGTCCGGGGTGACCGTGTCGCGGGGCAGGCCCACCGGGCCCGCCGTGGTGCTCATGTACTTCGCCGGGTACGTGACGCCGTCCCTGCTCGGGCTCGGCGCGGCGGCCCTGGTGACGGCCGGGCACGTCCGGCCGCTGCTGTGGGCGACGGTCGCGCTGCTCGCCGGGGTGCTGGTCATGATCCGCAACGCGTTCGGCGTGCTGTCGGTGCTGCTCACCGGCGGGGCGATGTTCGCCGTCTCCTGGTACGCGACGGCGGAGTGGCAGGGCGCGTTCGCGCTGTTCGTGACGTGGTTCCTGCTGCTCGGCGGCGTGCGGCCGGTCGGGGAGCTGCAGCGCAGGCGGGCCCGCGGCCGCGCGCCGCGGTCCGACGCCGACCAGCTGGCCCGCATCACCGGCGTGCCGGGCCTGGTGTGGGTGCTGCTGTTCGCCGCCGTCACGATCGGGACGCTCCTGCTCGGCGGCCGGCTGCTGCTGCCGCTCTAGTTCGGCCGTCCTTTGTGGACGCCGCGCGGGACGGTGGTTCAGGCGGCCCGGCGCGGGTAACCCGTCGTCCATGGTGAGCATCGGGTACTTCCTCTCCAGCGAGGAGTTCACCCCGCGTGAGCTGGTCGACCAGGCGCGCTGGGCGGAGCGGGCCGGGTTCGAGCGGCTGTGGATCTCGGACCACTACCACCCGTGGAACGACCAGCAGGGCCAGAGCCCGTTCGTGTGGTCCGTGATCGGGGCGCTGTCCGAGGTCACGTCGCTGCCCATCACGACCGCTGTCACCTGTCCGACGGTACGGATTCACCCTGCCGTGGTGGCCCAGGCCGCCGCGACGGCCGCCGTCCAGTGCCGCGGCGGGTTCACCCTCGGCGTCGGCACCGGCGAGGCGCTGAACGAGCACATCCTCGGCGACCGGTGGCCGTCCGCGCCGGAACGGCTGGAGATGCTGGAGGAAGCCGTCGAGGTGATGCGGGCGCTCTGGACCGGCAAGGAGGTCACCCACCGGGGTCGGCACTACACCGTCGAGAACGCCCGCCTCTACACGCTGCCGCCGTCACCCGTTCCGGTGTACGTGTCCGCGTTCGGGCCGAAGGCGGCCGACGTCGCCGGCCGGATCGGCGACGGCCTGTGCTCCACCATGCCCGACCCGTCCTTGATCGAGAAGTTCCGCGCCGCCGGCGGCGACGGCAAACCGACCCAGGCCGGGTTCAAGGTGTGCCACGCGGAGACCGCCGAGGCGGGCGTGAAGACGGCCCACCGGCTGTGGCCGAACGAGCACCTGCCCGGCGAACTGGCCCAGGTGCTGCCGACGCCCCGGCACTTCGAGCAGGCGTCCACGCTGGTCACGGAGGAGGCGGTGGCGTCGGCGCTGCCCGTCGGCCCGGACCCCGAGCCCTACGTGGACGCCGTCCGCGAGTACGCCGACGCGGGCTACGACGAGGTCTACGTCCAGCAGATCGGGCCGGACCAGGAGCGGTTCTTCGCGTTCTGGGCCGAGTCGGTCGCGCCGGAGCTCACCGCCCGGACACCCGCCCCGGGCCAAACCGGCGGGACCTAATCACATCCGATGAGGCGCACCACGTTTGCCGTCCCCGGACCAGCGGGTACGCCGTGATCAAGCACCTGTGACACCGCGAAGGGGGTTCATCCATGACCAGCACCGCGCGCCTGCCCAAGCCCGTCACCGACGTCTGGGACTGGCAGAAGGACGGGCTGTGCCGAGGCCGGGACAGCGCCGTGTTCTTCCACCCGGACAACGAGCGCGGCTCCGCCCGAGCCGCGCGCGAGGACCGGGCGAAGCAACTCTGCGCCCGCTGCCCAGTCCTCGTCCGCTGCCGCGAGCACGCCCTCGCGGTCCAGGAGCCGTACGGCGTCTGGGGCGGCATGGGCGAGGACGAGCGCCGCCGCATCATCGCCGGACGCCGCCGCTCGGCCGCCTGACCACCGCGGCCGACCCGACCGCACCGGACCACCGCGACCGACACCGGCCGCACCGGACCACCGCGGCGGGCGCCGACCGCACCGGACCAGCGCACCCGACCACCCGACCGCACCCCGACCAGGCCACCGGACGACCCGCACGTCCGACCGCCACGCCACCCGGACCGCCGGCGCCCCCATCCCTCGGGAGCCCGGCCACCGGCCGGCACCCAGACCTCCGAGCCCGGGCCGCGGCCCGCCGCTCGACCTGCGGACTGATCGCGGTGCCCGACCCGGAGTTCAACCAGCAGCTCCACCCCCCCGAGTTCCACCCCCGAACTCAACGCGGAGTTCGACACAGGCTTCCGGAGACGGGCCCCGGAACACGACGAGGCCGCCTGACCCACGGGTCAGGCGGCCTCGTCGCGTTCGCGCGCACTCCGCTTCGAGCTGTGCCGCGCCGTCCTATTCGGTCAGACCCTCGCGCAGCTGCCGCAGCGTCTTCGCCAGCAGCCGCGACACGTGCATCTGCGAGATCCCGACCTTCTGCGCGATCTGCGTCTGCGTCATGTTCCCGAAGAACCGCATCACCACGATCTTCCGCTCCCGCTCCGGCAGCTTCTCCAGCAGCGGGTGCAACGCCTCCCGCTGCTCGATCGCCTCCAGCTCGGGGTCCTCCTCGCCCAGCGTGCTGCCCAGCGAGATGGAGCTGTCGTCGGCCACGAGCAGGTCGTCCAGCGACGCGCTGTGGTAGGCGTTGCCGGCCGCCAGGCCCTCGTGGATCTCCTCGCGGCTCAGCCCGAGGTGCTGCGCCAGCTCGCTCGGCGTCGGCGCCCGCCCCAACTCCTGGGACAGCCTCGCCGACCCCGCGTTGATCGCCAGGTGCAGCTCCTTGAGCCGTCGCGGCATCCGCACCGACCAGCTGGAGTCCCGGAAGTACTTCCGGACCTCGCCCATGATCGTCGGCACCGCGAACGACAGGAAGTCGCTGCCCCGCTCCGGGTCGAACCGGTCGACGGCGTTGATCAACCCGACCGTGGCGACCTGCACCAGGTCGTCGTACGGCTCACCCCGGTGCCCGAACCGCCGCGCGATGTGCTTGGCCACCGGCAGGTGCTCGGTCACCAGCTCGTCCCGCAACCGCTCCCGCTGCGGGTCGTCCTTCGACGTCGCGGCGAGCCGGACGAACAGCGGCGCCAGGTGGTCGTAGTCCCCCTGCGTGCCGGACCGTGTCGTGCCCCCGTCCGACCCCGTCACGCATCCACCGTCCCCAGTGACCGCTTGACCAGGTCGATGTGCACCTCGTGCGCGTCCGCCAGCGGCGCGACCCACGTCGTGACCGAGTCGACCAGCGCGCTCAGCACGCGCCACCCGAAGCTGTCCCGGTCGGGCGGCGCGGACGCCTGCGAACCCACCTTGGTGAACACCTGGACCGACCCGTCCGCCACCACGAACTGGGCACTGAGGACGGCGTCCGGCGCGGCCAGCGAGATGAGCGTCGAGCACGCCTCGTCCACCGCCAGCTTCAAGTCCTCGATGGAGTCCAGGTCGAAATCCTGCCGCATGGCGATGTCGGCGGCCACGGCCCGGACGATCGACAGCTGCGTCGGATCGGCCGCCATCCGCAACTCGACCCCGGTCAGGGCGTTCTCCGACTCACCGCTGCGCGGCTCAGTGTGCGACACGCTCACCTCGTCGTCCGTTCTGTCTGGTTGTGCTGCTGAAGCTATCGGTACCCGAACTGATCGTCGCTCACACGTGTAGGCGACGCGCGGGCTGGGAAGACTGACTGGTGCGACGGGGAGGCCTTTTGACCGATCAACTCGCGGACCACCACTGGGGAGTCGAGTTCCCGGCCCTGGCCGAGGAGCTCTCGGCGATCCGTGCCCGCCTCGACGCCTGGCTCGTCCGCGAAGGGCTGGGCGAGGACGACCGGTACGACCTGCTGCTGGCGGTGAACGAGGCAGCCAGCAACGCCATCGAGCACGCGTACGGCCAGGGCGGCCGGGGCACCGTCCACATCGAGGCCGAGGCCCGACCGGACGGCGCCATCCGCGTGACCGTCACCGACCACGGCGCGTGGCGCGTGCCACGTCCCGCGCTGTCCACCAGGGGCCGCGGGCTGCTGCTCATGCGCGAGAACGTCGACGAGGTGCTGGTGGACCGCCAACCCGACGGCACCACCGTCACCCTGGTCCTCGCGCCGAGCCGCCGGTCGTCCGGCGCGACGGCGCTGCCACCGCCGCCCGCCGCACCGCCGCAGCCACCGCCCGAGCCGGTGGTCGTCACGTCGCGCGACGGCTGGGTCGAGGTCACCGTGCTGGGCGACGTGCCCTCGCACGCCGCCCCGGCCATCCGCAGACGCATCCTGACCGCCGCCCGCGGCGGCACCGTTCCGGTCGTCGTCGACCTGCGCGCCCTCGGCAGCCGCAACGAAGGCCTCATCCGCGGCCTCCGGGCCGTCGCCGAGGCCGCCGCGGCGGCCGGCAACCGGCTCGTCGTGCGAGCCCCCGAAGACGGCCACGCCCGCCGCGCACTCGTCGCGGCGGGCGTGGATCAGGTCATCGACATGGTGCCGCACGGCTAGAACCGCCCCGCCCGACACCCGTGGGCTCGACACCGTTGGTCGGCCCGGTCTGCCGTTCAGCGGGCCTCGTCGGCCGCCAGCGCGGCGTCCACGGACTCGAACACGCTGAACACCTCGCCCAGACCGGTCGCGGCCAACGGGCGGGTCACCGCGCGCTCGACGGCCACGACGCGGAACGCCGCGCCACGCCGCTTGCCCTGCTGCGCCGCCTCGACCAGCACGGCCAGACCGGCCGAGCCGAGGAAGCTCACCCCGGACATGTCCAGCACGACGGTGGTGCCGGCGTCGATGTGCCGCAGGACGTCGGCCCGCAGCTGCGGCGCGGTCAGCATGTCGACCTCTCCGCTCACCGACACCACGGTGACGCTCTCGGTCACCGTGCGGACGGTGAGGCCGAGCTGCCCGTTGCGCGGGCTGGTGGTCGCAGCGGACACGGCTCCGCTCGTCGCCACGACGTCCGGATCCTGAACCGTCACGAGGGTCTCCTCTTCACCTGGAACAGCTGAGTGGGAAGCCCGGTTTGCGCGAAACGCGCGCAGCACTGAACAGCAGCGTGGCGGAACGTGCCCGCTAGCCGGACTCCCCGGCGCGGCTGTTGGCTCAACCGCTGCGCCACCCACGGTACGGAGCCCGTGGCGACACCACAAGCGCGCGGGTGGCGACCCGTCACGTACCAGTGTAATGGGCGTGTCGGTGTGCGGCGGGTGACGCACGGTGAGCGGTTTGAGGCCACCGGGGCCGGCTACACCTCGGGGGAAGGGGCTCGCGCAGCTCGGCGACGGAACCTGCCGGTGGGCGCGGAGCCCTCCGGAACGAAAGGTGGTCTCGACCACAGTCGCGCAGAATCCTGTGTCGGGGATAACGCCACGACCGCCGTGCGCGACAACCCTTGTGGAGGGATTGACGATGAGCACCAGAACGGAAACCGAGTCCGAGCCCGCGAAGCACCGGGCGGCGCGTGCCGGCGCGACCGGCGCGGGAACGCTGCCCACAGCCCCGTGCAGCGTGGTCTGGAGCAAGGGCCACGCCTACGTGCTCGAAGGTTTCCGGGCCCGCTGGGTCGGCGTCGACGACCGCGGCCGACCGCAGGCGCTCACCGGTGACGAACTGCAACGCCGTGGCTGGAGCCGCACCCGCGCGCACTAGGGTTCGCGTGTGTCGCCCGATCCAGCCGACCGGCTGCTGACCATCCCGAACGCGCTCAGCGTGCTGCGCCTGCTCGGCGTGCCGCTGTTCCTGTACCTGCTGCTGGGGCCGCAGGCCGACGGCTGGGCGCTCGTGGTCCTGGTCGCCGCCGGCCTGTCCGACTGGCTGGACGGCAAGATCGCCCGGTGGCTCGACCAGGCGAGCAGGCTCGGCGCCCTGCTCGACCCGGCCGCCGACCGGCTGTACATCCTCGCCACGCTGGTCGCGTTCGTCGTGCGCGACATCGTGCCGTGGTGGCTGGCCGCGGTGCTGGTGGGCCGCGAGGTCGTCGTCGGCGCCTGCCTGCCGGTCCTGCGGGCCCGCGGCTATGGCCCGTTCGAGGTCAACTACCTGGGCAAGGCGGCCACGTTCAACCTGCTGTACGCGTTCCCGATGCTGCTGCTCGCGCAGGGCACGTCCACGGCCGCGCAGGTCGCCCGGCCGGTGGCCTACGCGTTCATGGTCTGGGGCGGTGCGCTCTACCTCTGGTCCGGCGTGCTCTACGTCTACCAGTTCGCCCTCGCGCTGCGCCGACGGCCGGGGGTCGCGCCCGTCTGAACGGGACGTGGGAAGATCCGGCAGCGAAGATCCACCGTCATTGAAGGAGCACACCGCGGTGATTCCCGAGGAGCTCAAGTACACCGAGGAACATGAGTGGGTGCTGCGCACAGGTGAGGACACCGTGCGCGTGGGCATCACCGACTACGCCCAGGAGCAGCTCGGCGACGTGGTGTTCGTCCAGCTGCCCGAGCTCGGCGAGCAGGTCGGGGCCGGCCAGACGCTGGGCGAGGTGGAGTCCACCAAGAGCGTCTCGGACATCTACGCGCCGCTCGCCGGTGAGGTCGTCGCCCGGAACGACTCGTTGGACCAGCAGCCCGACCTGGTGAACACCGACCCGTACGGCGAGGGGTGGATGGTGGAGCTCCGACTGGACGACCCGGCCGCGGTCGACGACCTGCTCGACGCCGCCGCGTACCAGGAGCTGGCGGCACAGGAGTGACGTCGATCTTCCGGCGGCTCTTCGGTCGGTGGGGGAGCCGCTCCTCAGACAAGGGTTCGGGCACGATAGGTTCTAGCGGTCTCGACGGTTCCAGCAGCAGGAGGAGAGCTCAGGTGAGCACGAACGACGGGCCAGGCGTTCCGCCAGAGCAGTCCCCGGAGCGGACCTCCGTGTTCCGGGCCGACTTCCTCGCCGAGGTCGAGGGCGCCGAGGCGCCCGCCCAGGAGCCGGCCGTCGCCGGCGTCGACGCGCTGCCCGCTGGGTCGGCCCTGCTCGTGGTCAAGCGCGGTCCCAACGCGGGATCCCGGTTCCTGCTGGACCGCGACACGACCAGCGCGGGCCGGCACCCCGACAGCGACATCTTCCTCGACGACGTGACGGTGTCCCGCCGGCACGCGGAGTTCCGCCGCGAGGGCGGCGAGTTCGTGGTCATCGACGTGGGCAGCCTCAACGGCACCTACGTGAACCGCGAGCCCGTCGACCAGGCGGTCCTGGCCAACGGCGACGAGGTGCAGATCGGCAAGTTCCGCCTCGTGTTCCTGACCGGTCCGGGCGCCGGGGGCCAGGGGGCCTGAGCGATGGGGCTCCGGTGACGGCGGCCGGGCGGCCACGCGGGGGGTTGAGCATCGGGGCCGTGCTGGCGCAGCTCCGGTCCGACTTCCCCGACGTGACCATCTCCAAGATCCGATTCCTGGAGTCGGAGGGGTTGGTCCGCCCGGCGCGCACGGCCTCGGGGTACCGGCAGTTCGCCTCGGCGGACGTCGAGCGCCTGCGGTACATCCTGGCCGCGCAGCGGGACCGGTACCTCCCGCTGAAGGTCATCAAGGAGCAGTTGGACGCGGCCGACCAGGGCGCGGGCAAGGCGTTGCGGGCGGTCGACCCGGCCCCCGCGGCCGGGCACCGCGTCACCCGCGAGGACCTGCTGGCGCGGGCCGGCATCGAGCCGGGCGTGCTGGCCGAGCTGGAGCAGCACGGCCTGCTCAAGGCGGGTGCGGGCGGCTTCTACGACCACGAGGCCGTGCAGATCGCGTCCACCGTGCGGGCGATGGTCGAGCACGGGGTGGAGCCGCGGCAGCTGCGGTCGTTCCGGGTCGCCGCCGACCGCGAGGTCGCGCTGGTGGACCAGGTCGCGACGGCGGGGCGGCGGCAGCGTGATCGGGCCGGAGGCGACGAAGTCGTGCGCGAGCTCGGGGCGCTCTCGGTAACCCTGCACACGCTGCTGCTGAAGGTCGGCCTGCGCGACGTCGCAGGTGGCCGGGTTACACCGAGGTGAACCCGTGTCCGCATCGTGATCCGAAGCGGCCGGGCAGTTGCGCACAGGGCCCGCTTGGCGGGTAGCGTCGAAAGGGTACGTGGGGGATCCTCGTGGTAGCGGGGACGCCAGAATTTCAGCGCGCTGAGGGAGGCGAGACCCGATGAGCGAGATGCGCGTCGTCGGCGTGCGGGTGGAGTTGCCCGCCAACCAGCCGATCCTGCTGCTGCGCGAAACCGAGGGCGAGCGGTACCTGCCGATCTGGATCGGATCGGTCGAGGCCACGGCGATCGCGTTGGAGCAGCAAGGTGTCCGGCCTGCCCGGCCGTTGACGCACGACCTGCTCAAGGACGTCATCGGCGCCCTCGGCCGGCAGCTGGAGCAGGTGCGGATCACGGACCTGCAGGAGGGCACGTACTTCGCCGAGCTGGTGTTCGACGGCGACGTCCGGGTGTCCGCGCGGCCGAGCGACTCGGTGGCGCTGGCCCTGAGGATCGGCGTGCCGATCCACGCCGAGGAGTCCGTGCTGGCGGAGGCGGGCCTGATCATCCCGGACGAGCAGGAGGACGAGGTCGAGAAGTTCCGCGAGTTCCTCGACTCCATCTCGCCGGAGGACTTCCGGGGCGCCGACACGTAGCCCCGGCCGCGGGCTCGTTCTCCCGGTCTCCGGTTTCCGGTCCCGGCTGCCTTCGGCTCTCGGCTCTGGTCTGCGCTCTCGGCTCTGGTCGACGGCTCGTCGAGCGCGACGCCCGCTGAGGATGACGCCCCGCCGACGACGGCTTACTGGGCTGCGGCGGGAAGCACATGAATGCTTCGCAGGGGTCCCCGCCAAGGGGACCCCTGCTTTTACCCTGCCATGAACCCACGACAATCGGGCGCGATCATCCGCCGCCTGTGGACAACTGCCGAGGTCCGGCCGGCGCGTGTCTGACCCGCGTTCGGCTGGCGGGTTCGGCTGGCGGAAGCGGTTCTGGGGGTGTGGCTTCCTCGCTTGCCGTCCGATCCACGCGGCCGGTTCCATTCGCCCGGCTCCACCGACGCGCCGTGCGCGATTCCACACGGCGCTGGAGGGGCGGTGGGGTGACACTGGCGAGTGGGCAGGGATGCCGGCCTCGGGCTGTGGCTGGTCTGTCGTGGGCGTGTGCGGTGCGCTGTTGGGCGGTGCCGCGTCCCACTTTCAGGCGTCACGCGGGTGGGTTACACAACGTCAACGTTCTAGGGCTAAACGATCACTAAACGTCACCCGAATGGCTTACGACAGGCGTCTCTCTCAACCTCAACCTGAGGTTGAGGTCAGACACGCCCCGCGCGTCGCGTTGACCTGCCCCCTAGGCGGTCTTACCGTCGAGCTCAGGTGAATTGCCACGGTGTGATTCGGCACCGCGGCGGCTTCACGTTGGTCGCCGGTCGTCGTGACCGGACCGAGGGGAGGCAGGCGTGGTCGAGGAAGCGCCCATCCGGGCCGGATCCGGCGAACAGGGTGAGCTGTTCCCGGACTCCTCGCTGCCGGACGAACTCGTCGGGTACCGCGGCCCCGCCGCGTGCCAGATCGCGGGCATCACCTACCGCCAGCTGGACTACTGGGCACGCACGGGCCTCGTCAACCCGACCATAAGGAGTGCCCACGGCTCCGGGAGCCAACGGCTGTACTCGTTCAAGGACATCCTGGTCCTCAAGGTCGTGAAGCGGCTGCTGGACACCGGCGTCTCGTTGCAGAACATCAGGGTCGCGGTCGACCACCTGCGCCGCCGCGGCGTGCAGGACCTGGCCCGCATCACGCTGTTCAGCGACGGCACCACGGTCTACGAGTGCACGTCGCCGGAAGAGGTCGTGGACCTGCTCCAAGGCGGCCAGGGCGTGTTCGGCATCGCCGTCAGCGGGGCCATGCGGGAGATCAGCGGCACGATCCACGAGTTCCCCGCGGAACGCGCCGACGGCGCCGAGATCGTGGAGTCGGCCGACGACGAGCTCTCGCGCCGCCGCCGCACCCGCGCCATCGGCTGACCCGGCGGACGCGACGCCCGACGGCGACCGGTGGACCGGTCACCGCCCACCCGCCGCGCCGACCGTCGGCACGTGCCCGTCGCGGTAACCGCGAGCACCCCGCCGGCCACCTGCCGGGATCGCCGTTCGCGCACTGAGATCCACGTCGCGCCCGTGCCCTGGCGGCCGGTGCGGCGGGTACGATTCCGCGCGTAGTCGCTTTATCCCGTGCGGGAGAGTCCGAGCCAGCCTCGGCGCCGAAGGAGCAAATCCTCCCCGGAACCTCTCAGGCGCAAGGACCGTGCGGGTGAGACGCCTCTGGAAAGCGGGTCGGGCGAACCGACCGACCCCGCCGACGGTGCAAGCCCGACAGCCGGGTGAAGCTCTCAGGCGCCCGACCGCGGGCAGAAGACAGAGGGGGAGGGCAACGGCAGCAGTGTGCCCGTAGCCCGCCTGGAGGCGCATCAATGACGCAGGACCGCATCCCCCTCGCCGCACTTGAGCACGGCACCCCCTTCGCCGACCGGCACGTGGGCCCGCGGCCCGCCGAGCTGGCCCGCATCCTCGACGTCATCGGCGTCGGCTCCCTGGAGGAGCTGGCGCAGCGCGCCGTGCCCGAGTCGATCCGCGAGCGCGACCTGGTGCTGGACCTGCCGTCACCCGCCACCGAGACCGAGGCTCTGGCCGAGCTGCGCGCCCTCGCCGCGAAGAACCGCCCGATGGTCCAGATGATCGGCCTGGGCTACTACGGCACGACGACGCCGCCGGTCATCCGCCGCAACGTGCTGGAGAGCCCGGCCTGGTACACGGCGTACACGCCCTACCAGCCGGAGATCTCCCAGGGCCGCCTCGAAGCGCTGCTGAACTTCCAGACGATGGTCGGCGACCTGACCGGCCTGCCGTTGGCGAACGCCTCGATGCTGGACGAGTCCACGGCCGCCGCCGAGGCGATGACGCTGGTCCGCCGCGCGGGCAAGTCGAAGTCGGCCAAGTTCGTGGTGGACGCGGACACGCTGCCGCAGACGCTGGCCGTCATCGAGACCCGCGCCGAGCCGCTGGGCATCGAGATCGTCACCGCGGACCTGTCGCAGGGGCTGGAGGGGCTCGGCCTGGGCGGCGACTTCTTCGGCGTGCTGCTGTCGTACCCCGGCGCGTCCGGCGTGGTGCGCGACCACGCGGGCGTGATCGAGGAGATCCACAAGGCGGGCGCGCAGGCGGTCGTCGCCGCGGACCTGCTGTCGTTGACGCTGCTGCGCCCGCCCGGCGAGATCGGCGCGGACGTCGTGGTCGGCACCACCCAGCGGTTCGGCGTGCCGATCGGGTTCGGCGGCCCGCACGCCGGCTACATGGCGGTGCGCCAGGGCCTGGAGCGGCAGCTGCCGGGACGGCTCGTCGGCGTGTCCGTCGACGCCGACGGCTCCCTCGCCTACCGGCTCGCGCTGCAGACCCGCGAGCAGCACATCCGCCGGGAGAAGGCGACCAGCAACATCTGCACCGCGCAGGTGCTCCTCGCGGTGATCGCGTCCATGTACGCCGTCTACCACGGCCCGGAAGGGCTGAAGGCGATCGCGACCCGTGCCCACCGCATGGCGACGGTGCTCGCCGCGGGCCTCGCCGAGGCGGGGGTGGAGGTCGTGCACGGCGAGTTCTTCGACACCGTGCGCGCCCGCGTCGAGGGCCGTGCCGCCGACGTCGTCTCCGCCGCCCGCGACCTGGGCGTGAACCTGTGGCAGGTCGACGCGGACGTGGTGTCGATCGCGTGCGACGAGACCACCACGCGCGACCACCTGGAACGGGTGTGGAAGGCGTTCGGCGTGACCGTCGCCGACGTGGACGGCCTGGACGCCGACACCGCCGACGGCATCCCCGCCGACCTGCGCCGCACCAGCGACTACCTGACCCACCCGGTGTTCCACGCGCACCGCTCCGAGACCGCGCTCCTGCGCTACCTGCGCGCGTTGTCGGACAAGGACGTGGCGCTGGACCGCAGCATGATCCCGCTGGGCTCCTGCACGATGAAGCTCAACGCGACGGCCGAGATGGAGCCCGTCACCTGGCCCGAGTTCGCCGACCTGCACCCGTTCGCGCCCGCGTCCGACGCCGAGGGCCTGCTGACCATCGTGTCCGACCTGGAGCGGTGGCTCGCCGAGGTCACCGGCTACGACGCGGTGTCGTTGCAGCCCAACGCGGGCAGCCAGGGCGAGTTCGCGGGCCTGCTCGCGATCCGCGCCTACCACCGCGCCAACGGCCACGCGCACCGTGACGTGTGCCTGATCCCGTCCAGCGCGCACGGCACCAACGCCGCGTCCGCCGTGATGGCCGGGATGCGGGTCGTGGTCGTGAAGTGCGACGAGCGCGGCAACGTCGACCTCGACCACCTGAAGGCGACGGTCGAGGCGCACCGCGACGACCTGGCCGCGATCATGCTCACCTACCCGTCGACGCACGGCGTGTACGAGGACACCGTGCGCGAGGTGTGCGGGCTGGTGCACGACGCGGGCGGGCAGGTGTACGTCGACGGCGCGAACCTCAACGCCCTGATCGGCCTCGCCCAGTACGGCAAGTTCGGGTCGGACGTGTCGCACCTGAACCTGCACAAGACGTTCTGCATCCCGCACGGCGGCGGCGGCCCCGGCGTCGGCCCGATCGGCGTGCGCTCCCACCTGGCGCCGTTCCTGCCGAACCACCCGTTGCAGCCCACCGCGGGCCCGGAGACCGGGGTCGGCCCGATCAGCGCCGCGCCGTGGGGTTCGGCGTCGATCCTGCCGATCTCGTGGGCGTACGTGCGCATGATGGGCGCGGACGGCCTGCGCCGGGCGACGCTCACCGCGGTGGCGGCGGCGAACTACGTGGCACGGCGGCTGGACGAGCACTTCCCCGTGCTCTACACCGGCGAGGGCGGTTTCGTGGCCCACGAGTGCATCCTCGACCTGCGGCCGATCACCAAGGCGACCGGTGTGACGGTGGACGACGTGGCGAAGCGGCTGGCCGACTACGGGCTGCACGCGCCGACCATGTCGTTCCCGGTGGCGGGCACGCTGATGGTGGAGCCGACCGAGAGCGAGGACCTCGGCGAGATCGACCGGTTCATCGACGCGATGATCGCGATCCGGCAGGAGGTCGAGCGGGTCGGCTCGGGCGAGTGGCCGGTGGACGACAACCCGCTGCGCAACGCGCCGCACACGGCGGCGTCGATCGCAGGGGAGTGGGACCACCCGTACAGCCGTGAGGTGGCCGTCTTCCCGGCCGGGACGTCGGCCCCGAAGACCTGGCCCCCGGTGCGCCGCATCGACGGCGCGAAGGGCGACCGCAACCTGGTCTGCTCCTGCCCGCCGGTCTCCGCCTACGGCGGCTGATCACCCTTCGGAACCCCGGTCGCGAGCCCGTGCTCGCGACCGGGGTTCCGCGCGTTCGGGCGTGGCGTCAGGCGATCTCGTAGTCCAGCTCGAACCGGCCCGGCTCGCCGTGGACCCACGTGACGCGGCCCGTGCCGGTGAGCCCGGTCAGGCCGCCGGAGGCGGAGACGACGGTGAAGGCGCCGTCCGCGACGCCGTCCCGGTAGCCGCCGGTGTGGTGGAGCACGAACGAGCCGTCGCGGCCGTCCAACGTGCCGGTGACGACCTCGTACCCGGTCGAGTGGCAGGTCTCCCCGTCCGGGTACGACATGACGAACCGCATGTCACCCACAGCTCGCAACGCGCCGGTGTACGCGACGGTCATGCCGCCGGTCGTCTGCTTCGGGCCGGTGACCTCGTCGTAGCGCCTGCCGTCCCAGGTGTGCTCGTCCCAGCTCGTCAACTCGGCGCTCGCGGTGGCGTGTGTGGTCATGCCGGGCATCGTGCCGCCGGTACCTGACAGGGCGTGTCAGGAAGGATGGCGGCATGCGCGCGAGTCGGCTGCTGTCGCTGCTCCTCCTGCTCCAGTCGCGTGGCCGGATGACGGCCCGCGAGCTGGCCGACGAGCTGGAGGTGTCCATCCGGACCATCTACCGGGACGTCGAGGCGCTTGGCGCGTCCGGGGTGCCGGTGTACGCCGACCGCGGCCCGGCGGGCGGGTACCGGCTGGTCGACGGCTACCGGACCCGCCTCACCGGCCTCACCACCGAGGAGGCCGAGTCGCTGTTCCTGGCGGGGATGCCCGGTCCGGCGGCCGAGCTCGGGCTGGGCGCGGTGGTGGCGGCGGCGCAGCTGAAGGTGCTCGCCGCGCTGCCCCCGGAGCTGCGGTCGCGGGCGGGACGGGTGCGGGAGAGGTTCCACCTGGACGCGCCCGGCTGGTTCCGCGGTGACGAGGGGACGCCGCACGTCGCCGGGATCGCGGACGCGGTGTGGCGGCAGCGCCGGCTGCGCATCCGGTACGTCCGGTGGGCGCAGGTGGAGGTGGAGCGGACCGTCGAGCCGTTGGGCCTCGTGCTCAAGGCGGGCACCTGGTACCTCGTCGCGCGCGCCCACGGCCGGCCCGGAGACGGCGGCCGTGCGGACGACCGGCGGACGGACGCGCGCCGGCCGGACGCGCGGCTGACGGACGCGCGGCGGACGGATGGC
>NZ_JBHTLK010000134.1:0-19318 GCF_042678885.1 Saccharothrix hoggarensis | reverse complement strand
CTGCTCTTCACGGCGGCCGCGGTGCTCGGCGCGGTGGCCGTGGCGGACGACGGGCGGCGCGCCCTGTGGGCGTTCCTGGCGACCGCCGCCGCGGCCCTGGCCACCGCCGTCACCGTCTACGAGGCGACGTTCTCCTTCCGCGCCCGCTCCCAGCGGTCCGCGGACGGCGTGGCGCTGCTCCACCTGCTCCAGGCGCACGGCGCCCCGGAAGGCGAGGACGGGGTCAACGCCTTCCGCACCGAGGTGGAGAGCGTCCTCCGCCACGGCGACCGCTGACCTGCCCGTCAGCTCGCCGCCACGGCGAGCCCGGTCGCCGCCAGCTTCGCCGTGCGGTGGCCGTTCACCCACACCCGCTCGTGGTACGCGCGCAGCAGCCCGGAGTGGATGGCCTCCACGTGCTCCGCCACCGCGCAGTCACGCCGCCACACCACCATCACCCGCCGGTGCACGGGGTTGCCCACGATCGGCTTCAGCAGCACGCCCGGCAGGTCGTGACCGGTCGGGAAGAAGCACGCCACCGTGTGCCCCGAGCGCACCAGCTCCGCCGCCGACGCCGGGTCGACGCCGAAGTGCGCGCACCGCGGCGTGAACCCGGCCGCCTCGCACGCCAGGTGCAGGTTGAGCCGCCCACCGCCGTGGCTCTCGTCCGGCACGGCCCACTCCTCGTCGGCGAGCTCGGACAGCCGGATCTCGGCCCGGCCGGACAGCCGGTGCCCGGCGGCGATCCCGACGAGCATCGGCTCGGTCACCACGGTCCGCCGGCCGACCTCTTCGGGTATCCGCAGAGGGCTCTGCGGGAACTCCGTGACGAGCGCGACGTCGAGCCTGCCCGCCCGGACCAGTTCGAGCACCGCGTCGCCGTTGCGCTCGATGTGCGTGGTCTGCGGGTGGGCCGGCAGCAGCGCCCGCACGACGCCCACGAGCAGCGGCGTCGGCGAGCCGGCCACACCGCCGAGCCGGATGCCCGTGTCGTCGTTCTCCGCGGCGAGCTTCCGCGCCGTGACGAGCAGGTCGTCGAACCGTTCCACCAGGTCACGTGAGCGCAGCAGGACGTGGCGGCCCAGTTCGGTGAGCTCGACGCCGTCGGTGCGGCGCACGAACAACGGGCCTCCGAAGCCGCGCTCGATCCGGCGCAGCTGGGCGGTGAGCCCGGCCTGCGCGATCTTCAACAGCGAGGCGGCCCGACTGATGCTGCCCGCCTCCGCCACGGTCAGCACGACGTGAAGGTGCCTGAGCTCCATGTTCACTGCGGCAGCCTAGGGCGTAGCCGCCGCGCCGAGAAGACGCGCGGGCGTTGCTCCAACAGGTGCATAACTGGCGAGTTATCGCCACCTCACACCTCCCCTCCGGCTCACCCGTTCCACCACCCTGCTGGGCGTTGACACCAAATCCTGGGGAGGTGTGACCCACTATGAGGAAAGCGTTGCGGCTGCGACGCCTTTCCCGCCCGCGCGACGACAGGTACCTCTTCGTCCCGCTCGACCACAGCGTGTCCGACGGCCCGGTGGTGCCGCGCGACCGGTGGCACGAGCTGATCGATTCCGTCGTGGTGGGCGGCGCCGACGCCATCATCGTCCACAAAGGACGGGTTCGGACGATCGACCCGGCCGTGCTCGCCGGCTGCGCCCTCGTGGTGCACCTGAGCGCCGGCACGGCGCACGCCGCCGACACCAACGCCAAGGTGCTCGTCGGCGAGGTGGACGAGGCGCTGCGGCTGGGCGCCGACGCGGTGAGCGTGCACGTCAACATCGGCTCCGACACCGAGGAGCGGCAGCTCGTCGACCTCGGCGTGGTGGCCAAGGCGTGCGACGAGTGGAACGTGCCGCTGATCGCCATGGCCTACCCGCGCGGGCCGCGGATCGCCGATCCCCACGACGCCGCGCTGCTCGCGCACGTGGTGAACATCGCCGTCGACCTGGGGGCCGACATCGTCAAGACGAACCTCGCCCTGCCCGCCGAGCGGATGGCCGAGGTCATCGCCAGCTGCCCGATCCCGGTGCTGGTCGCGGGCGGTCCGGCGACCGGCGTCAGCGTGGTCGACCACGCCCGCACGGCGATGGCGGTCGGCTGCGCCGGCCTCGCCGTCGGCCGCCGAGTGTTCACCTCGGACGCGCCGATGTCCCTGGTCGCCGAGCTCGCGTCGATCGTCCACGACGACACCCGGTCCGACCTGGTCCGCGCCATGACGGGCGTAGTCGCCCAGTCATGACACTTATTGGAGAACAGTTGAAGTTCGCCTGGATCGACCTCAGAACCGTCCCCGAAGCGCACCGCGAGGCCGTCGTGGACGCCGCCGTGCACGCCCGGCTCGCCGGTGTCGTGTCCGACGACCCGGCGCTGCTCGACGCGCTCCCGCCGACGGTCACCCGCGTGCTCGTCGCCGACGAGGCGGTGGACAGCCCGCACCTGGTCACCGTCGTCGTGGACGACCAGGACCGGCTCGACCGGCTCACGTCGGACGCGGCGTTCGTGCGGGTCCGCGACGACCGCACGCTCAAGCTCGCGTGCGCGGCGGCGGTCCGCCTCGGGCACACCGTCGTGGAGTTCGCCGACCCGACGAAGATCCCGCTGGAGATCGTCATCGCGGCCGCCGACGGCGCGGCGGGCAAGCTGATCACCGTCGTGGCCGACCTCGAAGAGGCCGCGATCGTGCTGGACGTGCTGGAGCACGGCTCGGACGGCGTGCTCCTCGCGCCGCGCGACGCGAACGACGTGTTCAAGCTGGCCCGGCTGCTGGAGGCGACGACCCCGCCGCTGAACCTGACCACGCTGGTGGTCGAGGGCATCACCCACAACGGCCTGGGCGACCGGGTCTGCGTGGACACCGCCTCGCACTTCCGGGAGGACGAGGGCATCCTCGTCGGCTCCTACTCGTCCGGGTTCATCCTGTGCTGCAGCGAGACCCACCCGCTGCCGTACATGCCCACCCGGCCGTTCCGCGTGAACGCGGGCGCGCTGCACTCCTACGTGCTCGGCCCGGACAACCGCACCAACTACCTGTCCGAGCTCCGGTCGGGCAGCACGGTGCTCGCGGTGGACTCGGAGGGCCGCACGCGCAAGCTCACCGTCGGCCGCGCGAAGCTGGAGTCGCGCCCGATCCTCACCATCACCGCGCACTCGCCGGAGGGCGTCGAGGTGAGCCTCACCGTGCAGGACGACTGGCACGTGCGGGTCCTCGGCCCGGGCGGGAAGGTCCGCAACGTCACCGAGCTGCAACGGGGTGACGAGCTGCTCGGGTACATCGCGACCGAGCAGCGGCACGTGGGCATCCCGATCGGCGAGTTCTGCAAGGAGACCTGACCCGAATGCGAGAGTTCGTCACCGACCTGCTGGGCCGCCACGGCGACGACGTGCCGCTGCTCAGCCACGACCACACCGTCACCCACGGGTCGCTGCGCGCCTCGGTCGCCGCCGAGGCGCGCGTGTTCGCGGCGGCCGGGGTGGGGGAGGGCAGCACGGTCGCGCTGCAGGTCCCGCCGAGCTTCACCCAGTTGGAGGCGGCGCTGGCGCTGTGGACGCTCGGCGCCAGGGTCGTGTCGCTGGACCACCGGCTCACGCCCGCCGAGGTCGCCGTGGTCCGGGAGCTGACCCGCCCCCAGTTCGCCGTGCGCGCGTCCAGCCGGTTCGCCGGCGTGTTCCGCGAGCGGTACGAGCTGGTCACCGAGCGGTGGCCGGGCGGCCTGCCCGCCGCGACCGGCCACCGCCTGGTGCAGTTCACGTCCGGCTCGACCGGGCGGCCGAAGGTGGTGGGCCGGAGCACGGAGTCGCTGGCCCGCGAGCTGGCGCGGTTCGCCGCCGCCGAGGGCATGCCGGGCCGGGGCGAGAAGTTCCTGGTCCTCAGCAACACCGCGTACAGCTTCGGCCTGATCGGCGGGCTGCTGCACGCGCTCTCCGCCGGGGTCGAGCTGGTGTTCGCGGCACGCCCGTCGTCCGCCGAGGACGTCCTGAGGACCGCGGCGCGGCACCGGGTGGACTTCCTCAGCGGCCAGCCGTTCCACTACGCCATGCTCGCCGACACGGGCGAGGGCGAGGCGCTGCGCTCGGCGCGGGGCGCGTTCGCCGGCGGCGAGCTGATGCCGCCGGAGGTGGCCGAGCGGTTCGCCGCCGTCTTCGGGTTCCCGGTGGGGGAGTGCTTCGGCACCACGGAGACCGGCGCGCTGACGATGGACGTGAGCGGCGCGTCCCGGCCGTCCGTGGGCCGGCCGCTGTCCGACACCACGATCAGGGTGCGGGACGGCCTGGTCGAGGTCGCGCTCGACGAGTCGCCGTACCTGCACGAGGACGGGCCGTCCCGGTACTCGGACGGGTGGTTGCGCACGGGTGACCGGGGCGAGTTCGACGCGGACGGCAACCTCGTGCTGCTGGGCCGGGCCGACTCGCTGGTCATGGTGCAGGGCTTCAACGTCGACCTGACCGAGGTCGAGGCGGCGCTGCGGTCCCACCCGCTGGTCACCGAGGCGATCGCGGTGCACGACGGCGCGGTCGAGGCGTACGTCGGGACCGAGTCGGACGCGCTGACCTCCGACGACGTGGCCGCGTGGTGCGCGGAGCGGCTGGTGGAGTTCAAGCTGCCGCGGCGGGTCCACGTGCTGCGGGCGTTGCCGCGCACGTCCACCGGGAAGCTGGTGCGCAACCCCGAGGTCCTCGCCGACGCGCGGTGATCGTTCGTGTGGCAGGGTGGGCGTGTGGAACAAGTCGTGCTCCTGGACGAGTCCGGAACCGGGGTCGGCGTCGCCGACAAGGCCTCCGTGCACCACTCGTCCACCCCGCTGCACCTGGCGTTCTCGTCGTACCTGTTCGACGCGGCGGGCCGCCTGCTGCTGACCAGGCGCGCCCTGCACAAGAAGACGTGGCCGGGGGTGTGGACCAACTCGTGCTGCGGCCACCCCGCGCCGGGCGAGTCGGTGGTCTCGGCCGTGACGCGGCGGCTGTCCGACGAGCTGGGCCTGGCCGACGTGCGGCTCGACCTCGTGCTGCCCGCGTTCCGGTACCGGGCGGTGATGGAGAACGGGATCACCGAGAACGAGATGTGCCCCGTGTTCCGCGGCGCCGTCTCCGGTGACCCGACGCCCAACCCGGACGAGGTCGACTCGTTCGAGTGGGCGCCGTGGGAGGAGTTCTCGGCGGCCGTGCTGGCGGGCGTCCGCCCCGTGTCGCCGTGGTGCGCCCTGCAGGTGGCGGAGCTGGTGAAGCTCGGCCCGGACCCGCTGGCCTGGCCCACCGGTCCCGCCTCCGACCTGCCCCCCGCCGCCCGCCTCTGACCAACCCCGCTGCCCGCCCCGGCCTGGCCGCCGGCGCACGCACCCGAGCCCCGTCATCCCTCCCTCCGGAGGCGTGACCGGACCGGGGCGCAGAGAGCGCTCTCTCCTCCACGGTTCCGGGATGACCGGAACTCCCCGCTTTCCTTGACGCGGCGTGGCGGTCGTCTTACGTTCCGCTGTGAGAGCGCTCTCTGAACCCTCCTTGTCCCCTCGTCTCGTTCACGAAAGGGGAGTCGTGGTTCCCACCACTCGCCGATGGCGTCGACTGGTCACCGCACTCGCCGGCGCGGCCCTGGTCGCCTCCGGGCTCACCCTCGTCCCCTCACCCGCCTCGGCGGCGCCGGAACTGCTGTCCCAGGGCAGGCCCGTGTCCGCCTCCTCCACCGAGCACGGCGGCACGCCCGCCGCCGCGGCCGTCGACGGCAACACCGGCACGCGCTGGTCCAGCGCCGCCGCCGACCCGCAGTGGATCAGCGTCGACCTCGGCTCCTCCACCGCGATCACCCGCGTCAGCCTCAACTGGGAAACGGCCTACGCGCGGTCGTTCCAGCTCCAGACCTCCGCCGACGGCAACGCGTGGACGACGATCGCCACGGCCTCGGGCGTCCTCGGCGTGCAGGACATCACGGTCTCCGCCACGACCCGCCACGTCCGCGTCCACACGACCGCCCGCGCGACGCAGTACGGCGTGTCGCTGTGGGAGTTCCAGGTGTTCGGCGTCCGCAACACCAGCGGCCCGATCGTCCGGGTCGCGGAGTTCCTGGCCGACTGCCCGTTCAGCCACCGCCTGCCGGACGACCCGATCGTCGCGCCGAACCTGCCCGGCGGCTCGCACATGCACAGCTTCTTCGGCAACACCACCACCAACGCCCGGTCGACGGTGGAGTCCCTGCTGGCGGGCACGAGCAACTGCAACCCCGGCACCGACCTGTCCTCCTACTGGGTGCCGACGCTGTACGCGGACAACCAGCCCGTCGAGCCGACCGGCACCACGTTCTACTACCTCGGCGAAGGCGTCCGCGACGACGTGATCGCGCGCATCAAGCCGTTCCCGCTGGGCCTGCGGATCGTCGCGGGCAACGCCCGGGCCACCCAGCCCGACGCGAGCACGATCTCCCGCTGGTCCTGCCTGCACGCCGGGCACGTCGGCGCGTCCAAGGACTTCGTGAACTGCCCGGCGGGCACGATGCTGGAGTCCTACCTGGACTTCCCGCAGTGCTGGAACGGCCGCGACCTGGACTCGCCGGACCACAAGAGCCACATGGCGTACCCGGTGAACGCGGACTGCCCGGCCACCCACCCGGTGCCGGTGCCGAAGCTGCGCCAGGTGCTGCGCTACCCCGTGAACGGCGACCCGGCGCGGTTCCGGCTGGCCTCCGGCGCGGGTTTCACCATGCACGGCGACTTCTTCAACGCGTGGCCGGAGGCGGAACTCGCCCGCCGGGTGCGCGACTGCATCAACCCGATCATCAAGTGCGGCGCGGACGGCCGGCCGTGAGGCGGCTGATCGGGGCGGTGGCCCTGCTCGCGGCGCTGGTCGTGCCGACGCCCACCGCGGCGGCGGCGGAGTGCGGCACGGCCAACGCGGCGCTCAACGCGCCGGTGACCGCGTCGTCGGTGGAGCCGGGCAGCCCGTTCACGGCCGCGTCGGCGGTGGACGGCAACGCCGGCACGCGCTGGTCCAGCGCGTTCAGCGACCCGCAGTGGTTGCGGGTGGACCTCGGCGCGAGCCGGGACGTCTGCGGCGCGACGTTGCAGTGGGAGGCGGCCTACGCGACCGCGTTCCAGGTCCAGGTGTCCGCCGACGGCACGGCGTGGACCACGGTCTTCCAGACCACGACCGGCGCCGGCGGCACGCAGAACCTCACCTTCTCGGGCGCCGGCCGCTACGTCCGCGTCCACACCACGGCCCGCGCCACGCAGTACGGCGTGTCGCTGTGGGAGTTCGCCGTCCGCACGGGCACGAACACCGGCGGCGGGGAAGCGCTGCTCTCGTACAACAAGCCGGCGTTCGCCTCGTCGTTCCAGGACGACGGCGCCTGCCCGGCGTGCACCCCCGCGAAGGCGCTCGACCACAACCCGGCCACCCGCTGGGCCACCAGCCCCACCACGGGCTGGGTCGACCCGGGCTGGATCTACGTCGACCTGGGCGCGTCCGCGCGGATCAGCAAGGTGGTCGTGCAGTGGGACCCGGCGCACGCCGCCGCGTTCCAGCTCCAGACCTCGGACAACGCGACCACGTGGACCACGATCCACTCCGTCACGAACGGCACGGGGTTCAAGCAGACGTTCACCGTCTCGGGTACGGGTCGGTACGTGCGGGTGAACCTCACCGCGCGCAGCGGCCCGTACGGCTACTCGCTGTGGGAGTTCCAGGTCTACGGCACCGGCGGCAGCCCCACGCCACCACCGCCGCAGGCCCCGGACCCCGGCAACCCGCTGCGGCTGGTGTGGAGCGACGAGTTCAACGCGCCCGCGGGCACCCGGCCGGACGCCGCGAAGTGGCGGCCCGAGATCGGCACCGGGCAGAACGCCGAGCTCCAGTACTACACCGACAACCGCAACGCGTTCACCGACGGCGCGGGCAACATGGTGCTGGAGGCCAGGCGGGAGGTCACGCCCGGCTCGGCGTGCCCGGTCGACCCGGTCAGCGGCAGCGGCACGTGCCAGTACACGTCGGCCCGGCTCATCACCGAGGGCAAGGCGTCGTGGACCTACGGCCGCGTCGAGGCGAACATCAAGGTCTCGGGCACCAAGGGCCTCTGGCCCGCGTTCTGGATGCTCGGGAACGACATCTTCAAGGGCACGGCGTGGCCCGCGAGCGGCGAGATCGACATCATGGAGCACCTGGGCCGCGAGCCGAACACGGCGTACCAGACGATCCACGGCCCGGCGTACTTCGGCGGCGGCGGCATCGGCGCGATGCGCGACATCGGCCAGGACTACGCCAACGCGTTCCACCTGTTCCGGGTGGACTGGAACAGCCGGGGCATGGTGTTCAGCATCGACGGCGTGACCGTCCTCACCATCGACAAGGCGACGGTGGAGGCGACCCGCGGCCCGTGGGTGTTCGACAAGCCGTTCTTCATCCTGCTGAACAACGCGGTGGGCGGTGACTGGCCCGGACCGCCGGACGCCACCACGGTCTTCCCGCAGCGCATGCTGGTCGACTACGTCCGCGTGTACCAGTGACGGGTCGGGTGCGTCCCCCGGCGGGGAGACCTCGGTCTCTCCTCGCGGGGACGCACCCGTCCGGCGGAGGTCGGCGACGGTATAAAGGCTCACGTGGACCGCAGACCAGTCACGTTGGAAGAGGTCGCGCGGATCGCGGGGGTCTCCCGGGCCACGGTGTCCCGGGTCGTCAACGGGGTCGCCACGGTGGACGGCGAGCTGCGCCGGGTCGTGGAGAAGGCGATCTCCAGCACCGGGTACACGCCCAACCGCGCGGCGCGTTCGCTCGTCACCCGGAGGGCGGGCGCGATCGGGCTCGTCCTGCCCGACGAGGGCCGCACCGTGCACGACCCGTACTTCGGCCGGGTGGTCGCGGGCGTGCTGCCGGTGATCCGGCCGCTGGGCGTGCAGCTCGTGCTGACCACGGGCGACCACCGCGAGGTGGTGGACGACCTGCGGCAGAACCGGCTCGACGGCGTGATCCTCATCCACACCCACGGCGCCGACCCGCTGCCGCGCCTGCTGATCGAGGCCGACCTGCCGGTCGTGCTGGCCGCCCGTCCCGTCCGGCCGATGCCGATCACGTACGTGGACGTCGACCAGGCCGCGGGCGGCGCGCTCGCGGCCGACCACCTCGTGTCCCGCGGCTGCCGCCGGCCGGCGACCATCACCGGGCCGCTGGAGACGCCCGCCGGTCAGGACCGGCTGCGCGGGTTCCGCGAGGCGGTGGCCGGGCACGGCCTGCCCGAGCCCGTGGTGGTCGAGGGTGACTTCTCCCGCGAGGGCGGCGCGGCGGCGGCCCGTCGGCTGGCCGACGCGGACGTCGACGGCGTGTTCATCGCCTCCGACCTGATGGCGGCCGGCGCGCTGCCCGTCCTGCGGGACCACGGCCGGCGCGTGCCGGAGGACGTCAAGGTCGTCGGGTTCGACGACAGCAGCCCCGCGGTCGAGTGCGACCCGCCGCTGACGACGGTGCGGCAGCCGGTGGAGGACATGGCGGCCGAGATGGCCCGCCTGCTGGTGCAGCGGGTCGAGCGCCCGGACCGCCCGGTCAGCTCGGTGGTGTTCGCGCCGACGCTCGTGGTCCGCCGGTCGAGCTGACCCCGGTCGAGCCGGCCGCCGGTCGAGCTGACCCCGGTCGAGCCGGCCGCCGGTTGAGCGTCGCCCAGGTGCACCGGCGTCGAGCCGGCTGCCGTCGAGCCGACCCGGCACCCCGCCTCGGCGGACCTGAGCGGGAGCTGTGGGAACGCTGTCGAAGCTGTCGATTCGCTGAACGGCGGAACAACACACCGGTCGCCGTCCGTTCTGTCCGGTGTGCCGATCGCCGAACCCGCGCAGACCCGTTCCCCGGCCCGCTTCGCCGCCCTCGGGGGCGCCGCCGCCGTCGTGCTGACCGTCGTCCTGGTGGGCGGGCTCGACCTCTACCGCCTCACCGAGTCGTCCCGGCACCTGCGCCGCACGATCAGCGAGTACGCGCTCGGTCCGTACCGCTGGGCGTTCGACACGGGCGTCCTGCTGCTCGTGCTCGGGTCGGTGGTCATCCTCGCGGTGCTGGTGCGGCAGGGCTTGGCGAAGTGGCACTCGGCGGGCTCGCTGGCGTTCTCCGCCTGGTCGGCGGGCCTGACCCTGGTGGTGATCTTCCCGAAGAACGACTGGTCGATCGGACCGAGCCTGAGCGGCAGCATCCACCGCTTCGGCAGCATGGTCGCGTTCATCGCCCTGCCGGTCGCCATGGTGCTGCTCGCCCGCCCCTGGCTGCGCGACCCGGTGTGGGCCGCGCACGCCCGCTGGACGTTCCGGTTCGGCCTGCTGTCGGCCCTGGCCTTCACGCCCATCCTGTACGCGATCCTGGTGAACGCCGTCGTCGGCACGTCCTGGTGGCGGGTGATCCCGCTCGGGTACGTGGAACGGCTGCTGGTGCTCACCGAGGTGGTCGCGGTGCTGGTGGCGGGGGTGTGGGCGGTCGCGGCCGCCCACCCGGCCCGCCCCGCGCCCGGCGCTCAGCCCGCGTACAAGCTCTCCAGCACGTCCCGGTAGCGCGTCTCGATCTCCTTGCGGCGCATCTTCAGGCTCGCGGTGAGGGTGCCGTCGGCCACCGTGAAGTCCTCCGGGACCACGGCGAACTTCTTGATCGTCTCGTGCCGCGCCAGCTTGGCGTTGGCCGCCTCGACGGCCCGCGCCACCTCCGCCTCCCGGTCGAGGTCGGCGGGCGCGAGGTCGGGGTCGATGGTGACCAGCGCGACGCAGTAGTTGCGCCGGTCGCCGTGCACCAGGACGTTCCCGATGTACGGGCTGTTGGCCTTGATCAGGCCCTCCACCGCCTGCGGCGCCACGTACTTGCCGCCGGAGGTCTTGATCAGCTCCTTCTTCCGGTCGGTGATGCGCAGCCGGCCCTCGTCGTCCAGCTCGCCGATGTCGCCGGTGTGCAGCCAGCCGTCCCGCAACGTCTCGGCGGTCTCCTCCGGGAGGCCGTGGTAGCCCCGCATGATGCCGCGACCGCCGATGAGCACCTCGCCGTCCTCGGCGATGCGCACCTCGGTGCCGCGCAGGGGACGGCCGACCGTGCCGAGCTTGTTCGCGCCCGGCCGGTTCACGAACGACGCCGCCGACGACTCGGTGAGGCCGTAGCCCTCCAGGATGGTGATGCCGGCGCGCTCGAAGAACTCGCCGACCGGCAGCGACAGGGGCGCGGAGCCCGACACGAAGTACTTGATGCGGCCGCCGACGCGCGCCCGGAGCTTGCTGAACACGAGCTTGTCGGCGATCTTGCGGCGGAGCTTCCACTCCGGGTGCTCCGACACGGTCAGCGCCCAGTCGAACAGCTTGGCCTTCACCCCGCCCGCCTCGCGCATGGACGCGACGACCCTCTGGTGGATCTTCTCGAAGATCCGCGGCGCGGCGGCGACCACGGTCGGCCGCAGCTCCTGGAGGTTCGCCGCGATCCGGTCCACGTCGCCGTCCACGGCGGTGGGGGAGCCGGTCGCGATCATGCCGACCTGGAGCACCTTGCCGAACGCGTGGGACATCGGCAGCCACAGGAAGTGCAGGTCGTCGAGGGTGAGCACGCCCAGCTCGGCGATGGCGTCCGCGGTGTGGAGCCAGTTGTCGTGGGTCAGCTCGACGCCCTTGGGCGTGCCCGTCGTGCCGGACGTGTAGATCAACGTGGCCAGCCGGTCCGGGGTCAGCTCGTCCACCATCGCGTCGTAGTCGCCCTCGGCGTCCTCGGGCTCCCAGTCCGGCGCGACCACCTTCGCGTCGACCTTGTCCGCCAGCTCCGGGTCGGCGACCACGAGGACGCTCTCCGAGTCGCGGACGATGTGCGCGACGACGTCCGGCGTGCTGCTCGGGTAGATCGTCGTGGTGACGCCGCCGGCCGCGAGCACGGCCAGGTCGGTGAGGATCCAGTCGACGCTCGTCGCGGCCATGATCGCCACCCGCGCCTCGTCGCGCACGCCCAGCTCGCGGAAGCCCAGGGCGCGCTTGCGCACGTGCTCGCCGACCTCGGCCCACGTCATCGACGTCCACGTGTCGCCGGTGCGGTGGCGCAGCGCCTCGCCGTCCGGGGTGGCAGCCACCCGTTCGCGCAGCAGATCGGGGATGGAACGGGCCACGGTGACCTCCAGGGGAGCGGCGCTCTAGAGCGGTACTCTAACCCGGTGAGATCGACGGGTCAGCGGGCTGTGCTCGACGCGGCGCTCGCGCTGGTCGACGAGCGCGGCCTCGACGGCGTCACGATCACCGCGCTGACCGCCCGTTCCGGGGTGTCCAACGGCAGCGTCTACCACCACTTCGGCAGCCGGGCCGGGCTGTTCGCCGTGCTGTACGGGGAGAGCTTCGCGCACTGCGTCGCCGCGATGGTCCCCGCGCTGGACGCCGGTGACGCGGAGGCCGCCGTGCGGGCGCTGGTGGCGCGGTACCTGGACTGGGTCGTCGAGCACCCCGGTCGGGCCAGGTTCCTGTACGGCGCGCCGCTGACCGCCGATCCCGCGGCGAAGGCGGAGGCGTTCGCGCCGGTCGCGCGCTGGTTCGCGGAGCGGATGGCGGCCGGCGAGCTGCGCGCGCTGCCGCTGTGGGCACTGGACCCGGTGGTGCTGGGTCCCGCGCACGAGTGCGCCCGGCGGCATCTGCTGGGCGGATTCGACCTGGCGGACGCGGCCGACTTCGTCGCCGATGCGGTGTGGGCGGCGGTCGCCCCCTTAGGGTGATCACATGGCCACTTGGGGCGACCTCGCCGCATACGTGCACGAGACCTACGACGTGATCTCGGAGAACGAGGACGAGATCCGCATCCTGTTCAACTTCGAGCAGTTCGACGAGGACGACGAGCGGACCCAGGTGGTCATCCTGGTCCGCGAGGTGCTCGACAAGCTGCACGAGTGGGTGCAGATCGCCTCGCCGATCGGGCTGGCGGCGCACGTGGACCTGCACGCCTTCCTCACCGAGGTCGGCAACTCGACCATCGCGTGCGGCGCGGCGATCATGGGCGACCACGTCGTGCTGCGGCACTCCCTGCCGCTCACGGACCTCGACATCCACGAGTTCACCGAGCCGCTGGCCCTCCTGGCGGGCACGGCGGACCGGCTGGAGGAGACGTTCTTCGGCGGGGACGACTACTAGCCGCGCTCTCGGGCACCCCGGCTTCGGACTTGCTGCCCGGCACTTCGGTCACCGGCACTTCGGTCACCGGCACTTCGGCCTGCTTCGGCTCCGGCGGCGGTGATTGGTAGTAGGCCTTACCTGACGTCGAGGAAAGGCGGGCCGAGTGGCCACACGACCGGTCCCGGTCACCGGGTACGAGTGCCTGACCGTGCAGGTCCGGGCCGGGTTGGGGGAGCGGCGGCTGGTCGACGCCGTGCGGTCCCTGCTCGTCCGGCACGAGGAGCTGCGCGCGGACGGCGTGACGGCCGAGTCGTGCGTCCACCGGGTGGGCCTGCCCTCCTGCCTGGTGCAGCTCGCCGCCGTGGACGACGGCGTGCCGGGCGGCCCGCCGCTGCGCGTGGTGTGGTTCGACGGCGGTCCGGTGGCGCGGGTGGCGCTGGTCGTGCGCCACGACGTGCTGGTCCGGCTGCCGTGGCAGGTGCTGCTGCCCGCGCTGGTGTCCGCGTGGAAGGCGTGCCCCCAACCGGGCCTCCAGCCGAGCCCTCAGCCGAGCCCGCAGCAGGCCGCGCGATCGCGTCCGGTCCGCTTGGCCGTGCCGACGCCCTGAACCGTTGACAGCGGGTGCGCCGGGGTGCTGTGATCCACGCAACAGATAGGAAACTTTCCTAACTGAACCGCCGCCGCGTGATCACCTCATCCCTGACCCCTTGTGGGAGGCACTTGTGGCACCCCGTCCCCGATGGCTCGGCGGACCCGTTCTCGTGGCGGCCCTGCTGGCCCTGCCCGCCGCCCTGCCGGTGTCCGGCTGGGCCCAGCCGGAGGCGCTCGCCGTCACCGAGCACCAGGCCGAGACCGCGACGATCTCCAACGGCCTGGCCGAGGCGAACCACGCCGGCTACACCGGCAGCGGGTTCGTCAACTACGACAACGAGACCGGCGCGTACGTCGAGTTCACCGTCACCGCCGCGACCGCCGGACCCGCGACCCTGACCTTCCGGTACGCCAACGGGACCACCGCCGACCGGCCGATGGACATCGCCGTCAACGGCGCCGTCGCGGCGGGTGGCGTGGCGTTCGCGGGCACCGGCGCGTGGAGCACCTGGGGCACCCGCGCCGCCACCGTCACCCTGGCCGCCGGCGCGAACCGCGTCCGGGCCACCGCCACCACCGCCCACGGCGGCCCGAACCTCGACAAGGTCACCGTCGACACCGGCGCGGTGGCCGTCGGCCGTCCCGCCGACGTCAACGGGCAGCTCCGCGTGTGCGGGGTCAAGCTGTGCAACCAGTACGGCAAGCCTGTGCAGCTGCGCGGCATGAGCACCCACGGCATCCAGTGGTACTCGCAGTGCGTCAAGACCGCGTCCCTCGACGCGCTGGCGTCCGACTGGGGCGCCGACGTCCTGCGCATCTCGATGTACGTGCAGGAGGGCGGGTACGAGACCGACCCGCGCCGGTTCACCGACATGGTGCACGGGTACATCGAGGAGGCCACGCGGCGCGGGATGTACGCGCTGGTCGACTGGCACCAGCTCACCCCGGGCGACCCGAACGCGAACATCTCGTTGGCGCGCACGTTCTTCACCGAGGTCGCGTCCCGCCACCGCGCCAAGACCAACATCATCTACGACATCGCCAACGAGCCGAACGGCGTGTCGTGGGCGGGGATCAAGTCCTACGCGGAGCAGATGATCCCGGTGATCCGGGCCCAGGACCCGGACGGCGTGGTGTTCGTCGGCACGCACGGCTGGGGCTCGCTCGGCATCTCCGACGGGCGGACCGAGCAGGACATCCTCGACAACCCGATCAACGCCACGAACTTCATGTACACGTTCCACTTCTACGCGGCGTCGCACCAGGACGAGTACTTCAACGCGCTCCAGCGCGCGGCGTCCCGCATCCCGATCTTCGTGACCGAGTTCGGCACCCAGACCTACACCGGCGACGGCGCCAACGACTTCGCCTACAGCCAGAAGTACCTGGACTTCCTGGCCGCCAACAAGATCGGCTGGACGAACTGGAACTTCTCCGACGACTTCCGCTCCGGCGCGGTCTTCAAGCAGGGCACGTGCGCCGGCAACACCTTCACCGGCACGGGCCCGCTCAAGCCCGCCGGCATCTGGGTCCGCGACCGCATGCGGACGCCGGACAACTTCCCGACGAGCTGACCGCGCGTCCGGGGTGCGGCGTCCGCGCCGCACCCCGGCGGGGCGTCACGACACCGGCCAGGTGTGCACGGGTTCGTTGGTGTGCATGAGGTCCCGGTACGTCCGCAGCATCCGCCGGAGCGCCTCGGGCCGGTCCAGCGCGGTGTGGTCGTAGTGGTGGTGGAACGCCCTCGCCTGCCACGTCGCGCCGTTCACCCCGGTCAGGCACCGCTGCTCGATCACGCCGAGCAGCCGGTCGCGCTCCGCCTCGTCCACCTTCAGCCGCACCAGCCCCTCGTGCGCCATCGGCAGCAGCCGCCGCAGCACCAGCTCCGCCACCGGCACGGTGCCGAGCCCCGGCCAGTACACCTGCGCGTCGAGGCCCGCCCGCGCGCCCGCCGTGAAGTTCTCCTCGGCCGCGCTGAACGACATCTGCGACCACAGCGGCCGCTCCTCCTCGGCCAGCATGCGCACCAGGCCGTAGTAGAACGCCCCGTTCGCGAGCATGTCGACGACGGTCGGGCCGGCCGGGAGCGTCCGGTTCTCCACCCGCAGGTGCGGCTGGTCGCGCACGACGTCGTACACCGGCCGGTTCCAGCGGTAGATGGTGCCGTTGTGCAGCCGCAGCTCCGCCAACGACGGCGTGTCGCCGCGCTCCAGCACCTGCACCGGGTCCTCGGCGTCGCAGATCGGCAGCAGCGCCGGGAAGTAGCGCACGTTCTCCTCGAACAGGTCGAAGATGGACGTGATCCACCGCTCGCCGAACCACACCCGCGGCCGGACGCCCTGCTCCTTCAGCTCGACGCTGCGCGTGTCCGTGGCCTGCTGGAACAGCGCGATCCGCGTCTCCCGCCACAGCTCCTTGCCGAGCAGGAACGGCGAGTTGGCACCCACCGCGACCTGCACGCCCGCGATGGCCTGCGCCGCGTTCCAGTACGCCGGGAACGAGTCGGGCGACACCTGCAGGTGGAACTGCGTGCTCGTGCACGCGCCCTCGGGCACGATCGAGTCGGCGGTCAGCTGCAACCGCTCGACGCCGTCGATGGCGATGTGCAGGTCCTCGCCCCTGGCCGCCAGCACCTGCTCGTTCAGCAGCGCGTACCGCGGGTTGCCGGACAGCGCGGACACCGCCAGGTGCTTCGGCTGCAACGTCGGCAGGATGCCGATCATCACCATGTGCGAGTCGACCTCGCGCGCCTTGTGCTCGGCCTCGTTCAGTGACCGCCGCACCACGTCCTCGAACTCGGAGATCCCGCCGCCGGTCAGCAGCCGGGGCGCGATGTTGATCTCCAGGTTCCACTGGCCCAGCTCGGTCACGAAGTCCGGGTCGGCGATCGCCTCCAACGCCTCGGCGTTGCGCATCGCCGGGTCGCCCAGGTCGTCGACCAGGTTCAGCTCGATCTCCAGCCCGGTGGTGGGCCGGTCGAACTCGAACCGCGACTCGCGCAGCATCCGGGCGAACACGTCCAGGCAACGCCGCACCTTCGTGCGGTACCTCGTGCGGTCATCGCGGGTGAACTCCTGCCGCCCGACCTCGTCGCCCATACCGCCGCCCTTCCCGCCGTGATCAGCGCGCGGGTACCGCGATCGCGGTCACCACAAACCCCTCCCGCGCCAGCCAGCGACCGGTGAACCCGTCCACGGCGAACCCGTCCACGACGGGCGCCTCGACGAGGATGCGCGCGCTGAACGTGCCGTCGTCCGGGTTGATGGTCACCTCCGCATCCTCGAACCCCAGCCACTTCCGCGCCAGCGGGAACCACGCCTTGTAGACCGTCTCCTTGGCGCTGAACAGCAGCCGGTCCCACGCGACCTTGTCGCTCGCCGCCCGCAGCTCGGCCATCCTGGCCAGCTCCCCGGGCAGCGCGACGGCCTCCAGCACGCCCTTGGGCGTCGGCTCGTTCGGCTCGGCGTCGATGCCGATCGTCCGCACGTCGGCGGTCCGGCCCACGGCCGCCGCCCGGTAGCCCTTGCAGTGCGTGATGCTGCCCACGACCCCGTCCGGCCACGTCGGCTCGCGCTGGGAGCCGGGCGGCACCGGGACGGGCGGGAACCCGAGGCCGGCCAGCGCGGTGCGCGCGCAGTGCCGCCCGGTGGCGAACTCGCGGCGCCGCTTGTCCACGGCGCGCGCGACGTGCTCCTCCTCCTCGGGGAACAGCACGACGCCGTCGGGGTCGCCGAAGAAGTCGACCGCGGACACGGGCGGCGCGAGCAGGTCGGTGATCACCGGGCGTCCCCCTCGCGCAGCACGTCCAGCAGCGGCGCCTTGGTCCAGCCGCGCGGCTGCCACTCGCGCGGGTAGCCGAGCGACACCTCGTCGAAGCGGACGCCGTCCTTGCGGATCGTGCGCGGGATGTGCAGGTGGCCGTAGACCATCACCGCCGCGCGGAACCGCAGGTGCCAGTCCGCGGTGCGCTCGGTGCCGCACCACAACGCGAATTCGGGGTACCGCAGGATGAACGTGGGGTCGCGCACGAGGGGCCAGTGGTTGATCAGCACGGTGCGCAACGAGGGGTCCACGGCGAGCAACCGCCGCTCGGTCTCCTCCAGCCGCGCCGCGCACCACGCCTCCCGGTTCGGGTACGGGTCCGGGTGCAGGAAGTACTCGTCCGTGCAGATCACGCCGGCTTCCTGCGCGACGGCCAGCGCGGACGCCTTGTCCGTCGTGCCCGCCGGGCGGAACGTGTAGTCGTAGAGGGTGAACAGCGGCGCCACCGCGACCGGCCCGCCCGCGCCCTCGAACACCGCGAACTCGTCCTCCGGCGTGAGCACGTCGATGCTCCGGCACAGCTCGACCAGCTGCTTGTATCGCACCTCGCCGCGGGACTGCGCCGGGTCGTCCTTGGTGGTCCACAGCTCGTGGTTGCCCGGCGACCAGACCACCTTGGCGAACCGGCCGCGCAGCACGCCCAGCGCCCACTCGACGTCGTCGAACTTCTCCGCCACGTCACCGGCCACGATGAGCCAGTCGTCGGGGGAGTGGGGGTGGATCGCCTCGACGAAGTCGCGGTTCTGCCGGTAGGTGACGTGGAGGTCGCTCGTGGCGAGGAGACGCGGCGCGGTGCTCACACCATCGAGCGTATCCGGGGCGAACCGGCTGCGGGGAGTGACCGCTCATCCGTTCGTCGCTCCTGCGTTGCCGTTCGACGGAGCGCGGGTGTCCGCGTGACGCTGGACCACTCCCGTTCGTCGCGCGTTCCCTTACCAGGGGGCGTCCCGGTTCCTAGCGTGATGGGCATCACGACAGTCCTGGGCGGAGGACCTGATGAGCAACTACGCACGACCAGCGCAGCCGTTCGGCCGAACGGTGGGCGCGGAGATCGCCCGCCAGGTGCAGCAGCACGCACACCCCGCGGTCGCGCCGAGGCGCACCGACGACGCCGCCCTGGCCATGTTGCTGCGCGCCCGCCAGCGCGGTGACGCGCAGCGGCAGGAGCCGTGGGTGCGCCGCGCGCCGGAGACCCCCGCCCGACCGCCGCACGCCGACGTGATCGAGCAGCTGGCCGTGCGCCTGGTGCCGCCGTCGCTGTGGGCGGTCGTGGAGCCGCTGATCCCGCCCGCGAAGGTGCGCCGGCAGGGCGGCGGCCGCGGTCGGGTGTCGGACCGGGCGCTGTTCACCGCGATCGTGTTCGTGCTGACCAGCGGGTGCGCGTGGCGGCACCTGCCGCCGACGTTCGGCGTGACCGTGCCGACGGTGCACCGGCGGTTCCAGGAGTGGACCGAGGCGGGCCTGTGGCTGCGGCTGCGGCGGGTCGTGGCGGAAGGCGCGGTGGAAGACGCCGAGTGGCTGCGCCTGGTGTTGGAATCGGCGGAACGGCGCGGCGCCCGCGCCGCTGGATGAACGAACGGGGAACGACGGTGTGTGCTCGGGCGTCCTAGGAGTGAACTGGGACGCCCGTTGCGCCGTATGTCCCAACGGAGGTGCTTGACATGCCGGAACTGTCCAGACGCGAGGTCGCGCTCTTGCGGGCGACCGCCGCCGACCGGGTCGACCTGACCGCGAGCGCGGAGCCCGACGTGCGGGTGGACGGGTTGCCGTTCTGCGACCCGACCACGGCGCGCTCGCTCGTGCACGCGGGCCTGATCGAGGCCGCCGTCCCGGTCGCGCCGGGCCACCGAGCCCCCGCCCGCCTGACCCGCGCC
>NZ_JBHTLK010000133.1:0-19388 GCF_042678885.1 Saccharothrix hoggarensis | reverse complement strand
CCCCGACGCGCCGCTCGGCGACGCGCCCGGCGCGCCCGTGGCCGGCCTGGTCTCGGGCATGGTGTTCGGCCTCGGCCTGGTCGTGCTCCTCGGCGTGGTGCTCGGGCTGTGGCTCAAGTACCTGGTCCGGCGCCTGGAACCGGCGTGGGCCGGGCTGCTGCCGTGGCGGCTGCGCCGGTTCCTGCGCGACAGCGCCCGCCGCGGCCTGGTCGTCGCGCTGGACGGCGACTTCCGCTTCCTGCACGGCGTGCTGCGCGACCACTTCCGGCGGATCGACCCGCTCGACGGCCGCCCGCCGCCCGAGCCCGGCTCCGCCGGCGCCGATCCCGACGACCGGCGCCGCCGCGACCTGCTGGCCCTCGTCCGCGAGGGTTTGCGCGGCGCGGAGCCGGACGTCCTGTTCCCGGTGCGGCTGGTCAGCGGGGACGCCCGGACGACCAGCGCGCACGACGCGTTCCTGGCCGCCGGTTCCGCGCTGCTGATCGTCGGCAAGCCCGGCTCCGGCACGTCCACGTTGCTGCGCGACCTGGCCGGGGCGCTCCTCGCCGCCGCCGAGGCGGACCCGGACGAGCCGGTGCCGGTGCTCCTCGACCTGCCCGCCGAGCCCGTGCGCGGCACGGCGGACGTCGTCCGGCCGTTCACCGGGTGGCTGCTGTCGGCGCTCGCCGAGCGGTACGGCGTCGAGCCCGGCACGGCGCTGCGGTGGCTGGCCGACCACCGGCTGGTGCTGCTGTTCGACCGCGTCGACCGGACCGCCCGCTGGACCCCGGCGATGCTGGAGGAGTTCCTGGACGCCTACGGCCACCCGCCGGTCGCGGTCGCCGGCCGGGACGTCCGGTTCCACCGGCCGGCGTCGCTGCGGGTCGCGGAGGTCGAACTGGCGCGCGGCACGATCCCCTCGGCGTTGAGCCGGGAGGCCACCGTGGGGATGATGCTGCGGATGGAGCGCACCGGCTCGGTCGAGTCCTATGTGGAGGAACGGCTCGCCGGGCTGCCCGCGCGGGCGCGGCGGTGGCTCGCCGTCCTGGACGGCATGGAGAAGGAGCTGCCGCTCCCCGTCCGCGCCACCGTGAACCGGGCCGTGCTGGTGCCGGCGCTCGCGGTGGCGGTCGGGGCGCTGCCGGGCCTGCCCCCGCTCGCCGGTGTCGGCGTCGCGGTCCTCCTCGGCCTGCTGACGCGCACCCCCGTGCCGCTTCCGTGGCCGCGCCGGCTCGGCGGCGTGGCCGTCGGGGCGCTGTTGGGCGCGGTGCTCGCGGCGCCGTTGCTCCTCACCGCGCCGGACCCGTCCGGCTGGGCGGTGCCGTTCGCGCTGAGCGCGTGGTGCGTCATCGGGTGGGTGGAGCTGCCGCGCCTCGCGGTGTGGGCCGCGCTCGTGGCCGCCGCCGGGGCGTACCTGGTGCTGGTCTGGGACGGCTTCGCCTGGTGGACGGTGGCGCACGTGGGCGCGGGCGCCGTCACCGGCCTGGTGGTGTCCGCGCTGCTCGAAGAGGTGCTGGGCGGGTGGCAGCGCCACGTGCTGGCGTGGTGCGGGCTGCTGCCGTGGCGGCTCGGGCCGTTCCTCGCGGAGGTGGTGGACCGGGGTCTGGTCGGCCGCACCGACCACGGGTACCGGATCGAGGACCCGTTCGTGGCCGACGCGGTCGCGGCGCGCCCCGACCCCGGGGATCGGGACGCGCCGCGCGCGTGACTCACCAGGTGCTGTTGACCAGCCCGGTGCCGAGGTAGACCTGGTCGAACCCGTTGCCGTCGTTGTCGTCGGTGTAGGCGATGGTGATCCGACCCCACGGGTCGACGCCCAGCGCCGGCTCGTCCTGCCTGCCCGTCGCGGTCGAGACGGTCGGCTGGCGCGGCAGCCTGCCCGCGACCGTGCCGTCCGGGTTGAGGCCCTGCGTGTGCACGTCCGCCGCCTCGGCCCACGTCACCGCGACGTTGAGCTGGTCGTCGATGCCGACCTGCGGGTCCGTGCCGGGCAGGACCGTGTCCGCCGGCGTGCGGGCCGCGCCGGTCGCGGCGAACGACCGCACGCCCACCTGCGCCGTGCCGGTGTGGTCGGTCTCCCAGGCCACGACGTGGTCGCCGTTGAAGTTCGCCGCCACCGCGGGCCGCCGCTGCTGGCCGTCACCGCTCGCGTTGACCGGCGCCTGCGCCACCTTCACGCCACCGGACGGGGTGAGGATCTTGCGGCCGATGTTGAAGAACCCGTTGCCGTCGCCGTCCTCGTCCCACACGACGATCGCGTTGCCCGCCGCGCCCATCGCCACGTCCGGCCGCTGGTGCGTGCCGCCGGCCGTGTTGACCTGCGCCTCGTACGTCTTCGACGTCACCGACGCGAACCCGGCGATCCGCACGGTCGGGTTGGTGGTGGTCTGCTTGTCCTCCCACACCACCGCGAAACCGGACGTGTCGGGGTCGGCCGCGACGGCCGGGTTGAGCTGCTGGCCGTCGGTGTTCGCGTTGGCCCGCGCCGACCCGGTGACCGTGCCGGTCGTGCCCAGCTCCCGCACCTGGACGTTGTAGAAGCCGTTGCCGTCGCCGTCGTCGGCCCACACGACGACCGCGGTGCCGTTGTCGCGCACCGCCACGTCCGGCTGCACGTGCCGCCAGTTGCCGGTGCCGCCCGTGGACAGCTTCTGCTCGTAGCGGGACACGCCGTCCTTGAACAGGCGCACCCACACGTCGCTGTGCACCGGGTCGGTCGGCGTCGCGTCGTCGCGGTCGTCCTCCCACACCACGGCGGTCCAGCCGTTGCGCGCGGCCGACACGGCGGCGTTGTCCTGGTCGCCGGTGGCGGTGCTGTTCGCCGCGGCCCACGTCGCCGCCGCCGACGCGGTGCCGGTGACCAGCAGCATCAGGGCCGCGGTCGTGGTGATCATCAGCTTCTTCATGGCGCCTGCAATCCCGGGTTGCCCGCCTGGACGACGTAGCTCTGCAAGGTCCGGACCGGGTAGTCGCGCGTGGTGACCCGGTCGAGGAAGCGGAAGTCCACGTTCATCTGGGTGGGGGTGGTGACGGTGCGGACGTAGCCGCGCAGGTTCTTGTAGAACTTCACGTGCGGGTTGAGGCTCGACAGGCCGGTGTCCGTGGCGCTGCCGTCGCCGCCCGACGTCACCGACGTGGTCACGAGTTCCGTGCCGATGATCCGGTCCTGCGTGGTGTAGTTCGCCATCAGGTTGCTCGCCCACGACCGGTGCACGTCACCCGTCAGCACGACGGTGTTGCGCAGGCCCGCCGCGTCCCAGCCGCGCTGCAACCGGCCCCGGTTGGCGCTGTAGCCGTCCCACGAGTCCATGGACTTCGCGCCGTCGGCGGACGCGAGCTTCTGCGCGAAGAACACCTGCTGCCCCAGGAAGTCCCAGGTGCCGAGCTTCTGGCGCATGCCGTCGAGCAGCCACGCCTCCTGCGTCGCGCCGGTCAGCGTGCGGGCCGGGTCGTCGGCCTCCGGGCACACCCTGGTGCCGTCACCGCACGCCTGGTCGTCGCGGTACTGGCGGGTGTCGAGCATGTGGAACGTGGCCAGGCTGCCCCACCGGACCCGGCGGTACAGCTGCATGTTCTCCGCCACCGGGGCCTGCGCCGGGCGCAGCGGCATGTGCTCGTAGTACGCCTTGTACGCCGCCGCGCGCCGTGCCTTGAAGTCACCCGCGGGGGACGTGTTGGCGCGCACCAGGTTCGCGTAGTTGTTCTCCACCTCGTGGTCGTCCCACACGACGAGCCACGGCGCGGCGGCGTGCGCGGCCTGGAGGTCCACGTCCGTCTTGTACTGCGCGTGCCGCACGCGGTAGTCGGCGAGGTTCGAGATCTCCACCGCCGGCGCGTGCTTGCGGATCGCGGTGGTCGACGCCGCGCCCTCGTAGATGTAGTCGCCCAGGTGCAGGATCAGGTGCGGGTTCTCCTCGGCCATCCGCCGGTAGGCGGTGAAGTACCCGGCCTCGAAGTGGGAGCACGACGTGAACAGCATGGTCAGCGCCGGGCTGGTGCCGACGGCGGGCGCGGTGACGCCGCGGCCGACGGGGGAGATGTGGCCGGCGGCGCGGAACCGGTAGAAGTACTCGCGGCCGGCCTGGAGGCCGGTGACCTCGACGTGCACGCTGTGCGCCCACGACTGCGCGGCGGTCGCCGTGCCGCTGCGCACGACCTGCGTGAACCGCTGGTCCGTCGCGACCTGCCACTCCACCGCCACGGAGGCGCTGGACATGCCGCCGAGGCCGTCGGCGTTGAGCGGGCTGGGCGCGAGGCGCGTCCAGATCACGAAACCGTCCGCGGCGGGCTCGCCGGAGGCGACGCCGAGCGTGAACGGGTAGGAGAGGGCGTTCGCGGTGGTGGGTGCGAGGAGCGTCGCACCGGCGCCGGCGATGCCGCCGGCGATGAGCGTTCGGCGGTTCAGTGGGGACATCGGCTCTCCTTCGGTGCAGGGCCGGGGAAGAACACGGTGGGGCGGGATGCGTTCCGGTACTGGGTACACCCCGAAGGTGATCAACGGCCATCCCCGACGTGTACGCCGGGTGGAACGCGAGGGACCGCGGCGGCGCGGCACGACGGGAACCCGCAGCGCCGGTTCCGACCGCGTGCCTGGTGAACGCCTGTCCAACTAGAGGATCTATTGGTTACCTAAGAACCTGAGGAATGGGTCCGACCCGCGTCGATCGGGGATTTCCATGGCGAGAGCGCCCCGTCCCGCCCTACCGTCGGATGTGATCATCTGGCTCAACGGCACGTTCGGCGCCGGCAAGACCACCACCGCCCGCGAGCTGACCGGCCTCGTGCCCAGCGCGCGCGTCTTCGACTCCGAGCACGTCGGCTACCTGCTGCGGCACGTGCTCACCGAACCGGTCGAGAACTTCCAGGACTGGCCGCCGTGGCGGTCGCTGGTGGTGCACACGGCGGTCGAGACGCTGCGGTACGTCGGCGGCGCGCTCGTCATCCCGCAGACCGTGCTCACCGAGGCGTACTACCGCGAGATCGACGCCGGGCTGCGCGCCGCGGGGCTGGACGTCCGGCACTTCGTGCTGCACGCCCGGGAGGACGTGCTGGTCGGGCGCATCGAGGCCGACCGCGACGACCCCGGCGCGCGCCAGTGGCGACTGGACCACGTGGAGCGCTACCGGGCCGCCGTGCCGTGGCTGCACGCCGCCGCCGAGGTCGTCGACACCACAGACGTGCCCGCCGCCGAGGTCGCGCGGACGATCGCGCACCGGTGCGGACTGGCAACCGACCGGGCATGACCCCGGCCCGCGAACGTCGGCGAGCGTGGTGCAGGCCCGCGAGGCGTCGGCGTCGCGGGCCGGTGGACGTCCCCGCTAGGCGGTCGCCGTGGGCACGCGGTCCGCGCGCCGCGCGCCGGGCGCCGCGGTCGCGGTCCAGCAGTCGGGTGCGGTGAAGCGGTGGTCGGCGAACGCCGCGCGCACCGCCTCCGTGCACGCGTCCACCGCGGACTCCTCCACCAGCGAGATCACGCACCCGCCGAACCCGCCGCCGGTCATCCGCGCACCGAGGGCGCCCGCCGCGACCAGCGCGTCCACCGCCACGTCCAGCTCCGGCACGGTCACCTCGTAGTCGTCCCGCAGCGACGCGTGCGACGCCGTCAGCAGCGGCCCGAGCTCGCGCGTCCGCCGGGCGCGCAGCAGGTCCGCCGCGTCCAGCACCCGCTGGTTCTCCGTAACGACGTGCCGCACCCGCCGCGCGAGCCGCTCCGGCAGGTCGCGCACGACCCCGTCCAGGTCCGCCTGGTCCACGTCGCGCAGCGCGGGCACGTCCAGCTGCTCCGCCGCCCGCCGGCAGTCGCGCTGCCGCGCCGCGTACTCGCCGTCCACCAGCCGGTGCGGCGCCTTCGTGTCCACGACCAGCAGCGCCAGCCCGGACGCGGCCGGGTCGAACGGGATGTGCTCGATCTCCGACGTGCGCGTGTCGAGCAGCAACGCGTGCCGCTCGCGGGCCAGCAGGGACGCCGACTGGTCCATGATCCCGCACGGCATGCCGACGAACTCGTTCTCCGCCCGCCGCGCGATCCGGGCCAGCTCCCGGCGGTCGAGGTCCACACCGGACAGTTCCGTCACGGCCAGCGCGGTCGCGCTCTCCAGCGCCGCCGACGACGACAGGCCCGCGCCCAGCGGCACGTTGCCGTCCACCAGCAGCCCGAACCCGCCGACCGGGTGGCCCTCCTCGCGCAGCACCCACACCACGCCCGCGACGTACGCGGCCCAGCCGGTCACCACGCCCGGCGCGAGGTCCGCCACGCGCAGCTCGGCCACGCCGTGCGCCTGCCGCGACGCCACCCGCAGCACGCCGTCGTCCCGCCGCGCCGCGGTCACCCGGACCGTGTGCGGCAACGCGATCGGCAGCACGAAACCGTCGTTGTAGTCCGTGTGCTCGCCGATCAGGTTGATCCGGCCCGGCGCCTCGAAAACCCCGTCACGCGTCACGTGTTCCCCTTCGTGCTCTCCCGGACTGCCAACGAGAACGGCGTCCGCAGGTGCTCGGGCGGACGGCCCGGCGTCTCGACGCGCCGGCGCAGCAGGTCCACCGCGGCACGCGCGATCGCGGCCTTGTCCGGTGCGACGGTGGTCAGCGACGGCAGGCTGTAAGCGCCTTCCTCGGTGTTGTCGAACCCGACGACCGCCACGTCGGCGGGCACGCGGACGCCGCGTTCCGCCGCGGCGCGCATCGCGCCGATCGCCAACAGGTCGTTGAAGCAGAACACCGCGTCCGGCGGCTCGGCGACCGACAGCAGCCGCTCCATCGCCTCGGCGCCGTCCAACCGGTGGTAGTTCAACGCGGTCGCGACCAGCTCCTCGCGCAGCGGGAGACCCGCCTCCGCCAGCGCGAGCCGGTAGCCCTCCAGGCGTTGCGCGGCCGTGCCGCGGTTCGGGTGCGCGCCGATCGCCGCGATCCGGGTCCGGCCGAGGCCGACCAGGTGCGCCACGGCGGCGCGGGCCGCCTCGACGTTGTCGATGCCCACGTGGTCCATCGGCAGGTCCACCGAGTGCTCGCCGAGCGTCACCACCGGGATGCCCGGCGCCAGCTCGCCGAAGTCCGACGCCTGCAACGCCTCCGGGCTCACGATCGCGCCGTCGATCATGTGCGGGCCGAGCGACGCCAACGTGTCCCGCTCGCCCTCGCGGGTGCCGAGGGTCTGCTCGATCAGCACGTTCCAGTCGTGCTCCTGCGCCGCGCCGAGGACCAGCCCGGCCAGCTCCGCGAAGTACGGCACGACCAGTTCGGGCAGCACCAGGGCGACGAACCCGGTGCGGCCGCGGCGCAGGTTGCGCGCGCCGAGGTTCGGCCGGTAGCCGGTGGCGGCCAGCGCCTCCTCGACCCGGCGGCGGTTCTCGGGCTTCACGAACTCGTAGCCGTTGACGACGTTCGAGACGGTCTTCACCGAGACACCGGCCATCGCGGCGACGTCCTTGAGCGTGGCCAAGCGGAGCCTCCGGGGTCGGGTCTCGGTAACGACCGGGATGGTAGCCGGCATCCACCCCGCTTTACGACGTTGTATCGCCCAGGTGGGAACGGGAAGTGACTCACGTCACCGACGTCGCCACCCATTCGCGGGGCCGTCGTGCCTCGGGCGTCCATTGTGGTCACGCACTGTGCGGATCCTGTGTCGCAGCGTCAACGGACGCGTACTTGGACCTCCCCGACCGTACGCCGGTCGTCGTTCATGGGTGCGACCACGGGCTGGCGGTGACGCTGTGCGACCGCTCAGAGTTCAGCGGGTCGCCTATTGATGGTCAACTTTCCGTCGTGTCGGTGAGGTTGACTGCGTTTGGTGGTCAGCATTGAGCTGAACGGGTGAACGGCTCGGACGTGGGCTAACACCGGATCAGGTGACGTCGACAGCAAGGCCACCGGCGCGCGCACTTCAGGGGGTTGCGCTCATGGTCAAGAAGAAGAAGGACTTGCAGGCGTCACTGCGGAGGTTCGTGCGCACCAAGGGCGCCGATTACCTGCGTGACCCGAATGTGTCGTCCATCGGCATCGGCTACAAGGTCGCCGACGGCCGGCCGACCGACGAGATCGCCATCCAGTTCACCGTCCGGCGGAAGGCCGCGCCCGAGCAGCTGGGCGCGCTCGGCACCGCGCTGCTGCCCGAGGCGATCGAGGTCGACGGCGTCGCCGTGCCGACCGACGTGCTGCAACGCGACTACCGCGTCGACTTCCACGTGGTGGAGGAGACGGTCGGCAGCCCGCGCAAGACCCGCGTCGACCCGGTGGTGCCGGGCGTGAGCGTCGGGCACGTGCGCGTGTCGGCGGGCACGATCGGCTGCGTCGTGTACGACCGGGTCGACGGCACGCCGTACGTCCTGAGCAACTGGCACGTCCTGCACGGTCCGCAGGGCGCGCTGGGCGAGGACGTGGTGCAGCCCGGCGTGCACGACGACAACCGCACCGAACGCAACCGGCTGGGCCGGCTCGTCCGGTCGCACCTCGGCGCGGCGGGCGACTGCGCCATCGCCACCATCGAGGACCGCGGGTTCGCGCCGGAGATCCTCGACCTCGGCGTCGCCGTGGACGAGCTGGGGGAGCCCGAACTCGGCGACAAGGTCGTGAAGAGCGGGCGGACGACCGGCGTGACGCACGGCGTGGTCCGGCGCGTCGACACGCTGGTCAAGCTCGACTACGGGCCGGGCGTGGGGCAGCGGCAGATCGGCTGCTTCGAGATCGGGCCGGACCCGGCGCGGCCCGCCGCCGACGGCGAGATCAGCATGGGCGGCGACTCCGGCGCGGCGTGGGTGTTCAAGTCCGCCAACGGTCGCACCGCGCGGACCCTGGCGGGCCTGCACTTCGCGGGCGAGGCCGGTGACAGCCCGGACGAGCACGCGCTGGCGTGCCTGCCCGGCTCGGTGTTCGAGAAGCTCGGCATCACGGTCAGGCCGCCGCTGCGGCCCGAGGTGGCCGGGATCGGGGCCGGGTTCGACGAGAACTTCCTCGGCACGCCGGTGGGCGTGCCGGAGCTCGGTGACGCGGCACGCGCCGACGCGGTCGAGCTGAACGGGTCGACGGTGATCGACTACACGCACTTCTCGTTGGCGCAGAGCAAGTCCCGGCGGTTCGCGTTCTGGGTGGCGTGGAACATCGACGGCGGCGGGCTGAAGAAGCTCAACCGCAGCGGCATCCCGTTCCTGCTCGACCCGCGCGTCCCGGCGGAGTTCCAGGTCGGCGACGAGCTGTACCGGGACAACCGGCTCGACCGCGGGCACCTCGCCCGGCGCGCGGACCTGTTGTGGGGCACGAGGTCCGAGGCGGAGCGGGCCAACGAGGACTCGTTCTTCTTCACCAACATCACGCCCCAGATGGACGACTTCAACCAGAGCGCGCGGCGCGGGCTGTGGGGTCGGCTGGAGGACGCCGTGCTGGCCGACGTGGACGTCGACGACCTGCGCGTCAGCGTCTACGGGGGCCCGGTGTTCCGCTCCGACGACCGCGTGTTCCGCGGCGTGCGGCTGCCCCGCGAGTACTGGAAGGTCATCGCGTTCACGTCGGGCGGCGTGCTGAAGGCGCGGGCGTTCGTGCTGACGCAGAACCTGAACCAGCTGGAATCGCTGGAACTGGACGAGTTCCGCGTGTTCCAGGTGGCGTTGGGCGAGGTCGAGGAGCGGTGCGGCTTCACGTTCCCGGCGGCGTTGGCGTCGGCGGACACCCTGGTGCTGCCGGAGTCGGTGGAGGAGCGCAAGCCGTTGGAGGCGTTGACCGACATCCAGTGGTGACGTCAGCCCGGGCGTCGCTCGACCCGGGGTGGAGTCAGCGAGGACGGCGTTTGATCCGCACGACCCAGAACGCGCCGACGGCGATCAACGCCAGCCCGAGTCCGGGCCAGCGGTAGAGGTTGGGCCCGTCCTCCGGGAAGTGGACGACGCTCGGCTTCCGCGGCCGGTAGCGGACCTCCACCCGATCGCCCTCCCGGGGCCGGCGGGCGGACGGCTCCACGTCTCCGGTGACCTGCTTCCCCTGGGCGGTCGTGAACCGCACCGTCGACCGCCACTCGCCGTCGTCCGCCTGGCGCACCCTCACCACTTCGGCCTGGGCGGTGGGCAGGCGGCTCTCGGTGAGCGCGACCCAGCCGCCGATCCCGATCAGCATCACCCCGGACAAGATGAACAGCACAGCCCTCAACACCACGTTCCCCCACTGCCGCGCGTGCGATCACGGCAACCCTACCGAGCGTCACCCCCTGTGCTTCACCGGGAACGGCGGCGGCGTTCCACCAGCAGCCACACGCCGACCCCGACGGCCCCCAGGCCCATGACGGGGATGAAGATCAGGCCCGACTGGTTGTCGGTGTAGTCGATGAACTCCGGGTCGTGCAGGCTGTAGCGGACCTCCACCCGGTCTCCGGGCTGCGGGGACCGGGTGGACTGGGGGAGGTGCCGGGTGACCGGCACGCCGTCGACGGTGGTGAACTCCACCGTCGCCATCCGCTTGGTCTTGCTCACCTGGTGGACGGCGACGACCTCGGCCTCCGTGTCGACCAGGCCGTCGCTGCCGAGGCCGGAGAGGCCGACCAGCACGAACAGCAGACCGACCGCGATGAACGCGACAGCTCTGACCACCACGACCCCCCGTCGAGCGATGAAGCCGCAATCTACCCGACCAGCGTGTAGTCCTTGAGCGTCACGGAGTCGTGCAGCCGCACGCCGTTGCGGTTCATCCTGGCCAGCAACCGACCCCACGACGGCGGCAGGTGGCCGAACAGCCGCATCGCCTGCCGCATCGCCCACAGCTCGCGCGCGGTCGCCGGGATGAGGCGTTTCGCGGTGCCGATCGCGAACGCCCGGCTGCGCCGCACGTAGTCGCCGATCTCCGCCTCGTACGCGGGGAACGCGGTCGACGGGTCGCCGCCCGCCGCCGCCAGCTCGCCCGCCAGCACGTACGCGCCGACCACGGCGAGGCTGGTGCTGCCGCCCACCGCCGGACCCGGGCAGAAGCCCGCGTCGCCGACCAGCCCGACCCGGCCCCGCGTCCACGTGTTCAGCCGCAGCTGGGTGATCGAGTCGAAGTAGAACGCGCCGTCCATCCCCTCCAGCCACCGCGGCACCTCGCCGTCCATGCCCGCGAACGCCTCCCGCAGCAACTCCTTCTGCCGCGCCACGTCCCGGTGGTGGTAGTCGAGCGGACGCTCCGAGCGGAACAGGAACACCGCCCGCGCGTCCGGCAGGTGGTCGGCGCTGTAGATCGCCGCCATCCGGCCCACGTCGGAGTAGGCGACCGTGGTGTTCTCCAGGTTCATGTAGTTCGGCAGCGACAGCACGGCCAGGTACGCGCCGATGAACAGCTCCGGCACGTCGCCGAACACCAGCCGCCGCACGGTCGAGTGCAGCCCGTCCGCGCCGATCACCAGGTCGAACCGGCGAGGTTCGCCGCGCTCGAAGGTGACTTCGACGTCACCGCCCCCGTCGTCGGCGATGGACGTGATCGAGTCGCCGAACACGTATTCCACGTCGTCGCGCGTGGCTTCGAGGAACACCTCGGCGAGGTCGTCCCGCATGATCTCGACGTGCCGGTCGGACACCGCGCCGAACAGCCGGCCCAGGTCGACCTCGACGGGACGCCGCCCCTTGCTGTGCACCACCATCCGGTCGGTGCCGGTGGCCCGTTCCACGATCCCCGGCAGCACGCCCATGCGTTCCACGACGTCCATCGCGGGCCGGAACAGGTCGACCGCGTGCCCGCCGCTCTTGCGCGGCCCCGGCGCGCGTTCGACGACGGTGACCTCGAACCCGTACCTGGTGAGCCAGTACGCGAGCACCGGTCCGGCGACGCTCGCGCCGGAGATGAGAACCCCCATGACCACCCCTTTCTTACTTAACGGATGGTAAGTGGAGGAGTGCGGCCGCACAACGGGTTACTGACCAGTCGGTAAGCTGGGGTTCATGGCGAGAGGCTCCGACACGAAGGCACGCGCCCAGGCCGTGGCGCGCGAGCTGTTCCTCCGGCAGGGCGTGCGGCAGACCAGCCTCCAGGAGATCGCCGACCGGCTCGGGATCACCAAACCGGCGCTCTACTACCACTTCGCGTCACGCGAGGAGCTGGTGCGCAGCATCGTCCAACCGCTGATCGACGACGGCGACGCGTTCGTGGCCGAGCTGGAGTCCCGCCCGCCGCGAGGCCCCCGGCCGTTGCTGGAGGGCTACTTCGACTTCCACTTCAAGCACCGCGAGGTCGTCGCGCTCGTGGTGCGCGAGCTGGTGGCGCTGGCCGACCTCGGCCTGGTCGACCGCGTGCTGGACTGGCGGCTCCGGCTGGCGGCGCTGCTGGTCGGCGAGGACCCGTCGCTGGCCGACGCCACGCGTGCGACGGTGGCGCTGGGCGGGCTCGCCGACTGCGTCCTCGTGTTCGCCGACGAGCCCCTGGACGCCCTGCGCACGGCCGCCGTGGACGCCGCCTGCGCTGCCCTCGGCGCCTGACCGACGCCTGCGCTGCCCTCGGCGCCTGACCGACGCCTACTCCACGGTCACGCTCTTCGCCAGGTTCCGCGGCCGGTCGACGTCCCGTCCCAGGGCGTGCGCGAGGTGGTAGGCGAACAGCTGCAACGGCACCGACAACGTGATCGGGGCCAGCGCGTCGTGCGCCTTGGGCACGCGGATGACGTCCGTCGCCAGTCCCTCCGGCAGGTCGGCGTCGGTGACCGCGATGACCGGCCCGCCGCGCGCCTTGATCTCCTCGATGGTGGCGGTGTTCTTGGCCAGCAGCTCGTCGTCCGGCACCAGCACCACGGTCGGCATCTCGGGGTTGATCAGCGCCAGCGGCCCGTGCTTCAGCTCGGACGCCTGGTAGGCCTCGGCGTGCACGTACGAGACCTCCTTCAGCTTCTGCGCGCCCTCGCGCGCCGCCGGCCAGCCGCGGACCCGGCCGACGAAGAACATGTGCCGCGCGTCCGCGTACTTCCGGGCGATCCGCGCCACCTCGTCCTCGGCCGCGAGGATCCGCGCGAGCTGGTCCGGCAGCCGGGACAGGCCGTCCACCAGCCGGCGGCCCTCGGTGATCGACAGGTCCCGCACCCGGCCGAGGTCGAGCGCCAGCAACGCCAGCGCGACGGCCATCGTGGTGAACGACTTCGTCGCCGCCACCGACACCTCGGGGCCCGCGTGCAGGAAGATCCCGTGCCCGCACTCGCGGGCGATCGTGCTGCCGACCGCGTTGACGACGCCGATCACGTGACCGCCCTTGCGCTTCAACTCCTGCACGGCGGCCAGCGTGTCCAGCGTCTCGCCCGACTGGCTGATCGCGACGTACAGCGTGTCGGGGTCCACGACCGGGTTGCGGTACCGGAACTCGGACGCGGGCTCCGCGTCGGCCGGGATGCGGGCCAGCTCCTCGACGAGCTGCGCGCCCAGCTGCCCGGCGTAGTACGCGGAACCGCAGCCGAGCAGCTTCACCCGGCGGATGCGCTGGTAGTCCTGCGGGGTGAGGCCCACGCCGTCGAGGCGGGCCGACGAGAACCGGTGGTCCAGCCGCCCGCGCAGGCACCGGTCCACCGCGTCCGGCTGCTCGCGCATCTCCTTGTACATGAAGTCCGGGTGCTCGCCCAGCTCGTACTCGGCGCTCGCGACGTCGATCGACGTGGGGGAGCGGGTGGTCGAGCGGGCGTCCATCGTGGACGTCCGGTAGCCGCCGGCGGTGACGGTGGCGATCTCGTCGTCGTCCAGGAAGATCACCTGCTGGGTGAAGCGGACCAGCGCGGTGACGTCGGAGGCGATCAGCATCTCCTGCTCGCCGACGCCGAGCACGACCGGGCTGCCCCGGCGCGCGGCGACCAGCTCGCCCGGCCGCTCGACATCCATCACGATCACCCCGTACGTGCCCTCGACCTGCGCCAACGCCTCTCGCACGGCGTCTTCGAGCCGGTCGGCGGTGCTGCGGGCGACGAGGTGGGCGAGGACTTCGCTGTCGGTGTCGGAGCGCAGGTCGACGCCCTCCGCGACCAGCCGGGCGCGGAGCCGGTCGGAGTTCTCGAAGACTCCGTTGTGGACGATCGCGATCCGCTCGGCGGCGTCCACGTGGGGGTGGGCGTTGCGGTCGCTCGGCTCGCCGTGGGTGGCCCACCGGGTGTGCGCGATGCCCGTCGCGCCCGCCGTGCCGTCCGGCACGGCCCGGCGCAGGTCGCCGACCCGTCCGGCGGTCTTGACGACCCGCAGCCCGCCGTCCTCGTCGGCGACGGCGAGGCCCGCCGAGTCGTACCCCCGGTACTCCAGCCGATGCAGGCCCTCCAGCAGCACGGGCACCGCGTCCCGGGGACCGGCGTATCCGACGATTCCGCACATGCTCCGTGATCTCCCTCAGCCGTAGGTGTGGTGCGCGGGCTAGCCGTAGACGATGCGGCGCAGCCGGCGCTCGGACAGCGGCGGCGCGGCGACCGGCCGCACGTCCAGCTCCTCCAGGAGGAGGGCCCAGATCCGCGCGTTGCCGAGCCCGTCGCGCCGCAGCTCCGCGTGCCGCCGCAGCACGTACTCCTCCGCCGTCTCGACGAAGTAGCCCATGACGTCCGACACCACCCGCCGGGCGAGCGCGGGCGGCAGGCCGGTCGTCCTGACGACGTGCCGGAGCAGGTCCTCCGGAACCTCGTCCCTCACGCGCTCCAGCATGGTCACCACCCAACCACCAGGCCAAACGCCGTGCCCGGATTCGGGCACGGCCTGTCACCCGGGCGTGGACGCGTGAGCGGGCGGGCCGGTGGCGCCGGTTTTATCGTCGGTCCGGGAGGTCCACGTGGTCGAGCGCGTCGAGCAGGCCGAACGGGTGGAGCGGGCCGAGGTCGGACCCGGCGCCCGGCGCGCCGTGATCGCGGTGATCATGCTCGGGATGCTGCTCGCGGCGCTCGACCAGACGATCGTCGCGACCGCGCTGCCGACCATCGTCGGCGACCTCGGCGGCGGCGGGCACCTGTCCTGGGTGGTCACGTCCTACCTGCTGGCCGAGACGATCATGACCGCCCTGATCGGCAAGTTCGGCGACCTGTTCGGCCGCAAGCGGGCGTTCCTGGCGAGCGTCGCGCTGTTCCTGGTCGGCTCGTTCCTGTGCGGCTGGGCCGACTCGATGACGTGGCTCATCCTGGCCCGCGCCGTGCAGGGCCTCGGCGCGGGCGGGCTCATGGTGACCTCCGCCGCCGTCATCGCGGACGTCGTGCCGCTGGCCGAGCGCGGCAAGTACCAGGGGTTCATCGGCGCGGTGTTCGGCGTCGCCACGGTGGTCGGCCCGCTGCTCGGCGGCCTGTTCGTGGACCACCTGAGCTGGCGCTGGGCGTTCTACGTCAACCTGCCGCTCGGCCTGGTCGTCCTGGCGGTCGGCGCGGCGGCCCTGCCCGGGTCGCGCGGCGGCGCCCGCCCGCGGATCGACTACCTCGGCATCCTCCTGATCGGACTCGCCGCGACCGGGCTGACGCTCGTCACGAGCTGGGGTGGCGTCGAGTACCCGTGGGGCTCGGCGACGATCGTCTGGATGGCCCTCGGCTCCCTGGTCGCCCTCGGCCTGTTCGTGCTGGTCGAGACGCGTGCCGCGGAACCGGTGCTGCCCATGCGGCTGTTCCGCGGGCGCGTGTTCACGGTGTGCGTGACCCTGAGCTTCGTCGTCGGGTTCGCCATGCTCGGCGGCGTCACGTTCCTGCCGACCTACCTCCAGTACGTGCACGGCGCGTCCGCCACCCGGTCCGGGCTGGAGATGCTGCCGCTCGTCGTCGGCCTGCTCATCGCCTCGGTCACCACCGGCCACGTGATCGGCAAGACCGGCCGCTACCGGGTGTTCCCGCTGGTCGGCAGTGCGCTCATGGTCGCGGGACTGCTCCTGCTGTCGCGGCTCGGGCCGGAGACGTCGTTCTGGCAGGCGTCCGCGTCCATGCTCGTGCTCGGGCTGGGCGTCGGCATGTGCATGCCCGTCGCGATGGTGGTCGTGCAGAGCACCAGCAGCTACGAAGACCTCGGCGTGGCGACGTCCGGCGTGAGCTTCCTGCGCACGTTGGGCAGCTCGTTCGGCGTGGCGGTCTTCGGCACGGTGTACGCGGGCAACCTGCCGGGCAACCTCGCCGCCGCGACACCGCCCGGCGTCGACCCGGCCGTCGCCTCGAACGTGCGCGCCCTGCACGCCCTGCCGGACGACCTGAAGGCGCCGATCGTCGCGGCCTACGCGGACACGCTGCAGACCGTCTTCCTCGCCGCCGCGCCGGTCGCCGCGGTCGCGTTCGTGGTCGCCCTGTTCCTGCGCGAGGTGCCGCTGCGCGACACCGCCCGCGCCGCCGCGACCGGTGTCGGCGAGAACTTCGCCGCGCCCCAGGACGCCGACTCCGAGCACGGGCTGGAGAGGCTGGTCGCGCTCATCGTCAGCCGGGAGCGCCGCGACCCCACCCCCGAGGTGCTGACCACGTCGGACGTGCCGCTGACGCACGCCCAGGCGTGGCTGGTCGTGCGGGTGTTCCGGCAGAGCGTCGAGCACGGCCACGCCACCCTCGACCGCCTGGCCGACGCCACCAAGGTCCCGGCGGGCGTGTTCGAGCCCGTGGCCCGGCAGCTGCTGACCAGGGGTTACCTCACCGAGGACGACGGCCGGTACCGCTTCACCCCGCAGGGCACCGATGTGTTCGCCCGCCTGGTCGACGCCTGGCGGGGCTGGCTGCTGGTCAAGCTCACCGACTGGAACTGCGACGACGCCGAGTTCACCCGTGCGGTGGACCGGGTGGCCACCGAACTGACGACGAGCGGCCGTGCCCTCGCCACCGGCAGACCCCCGGCGGCCACGGGCGCCGGTCGTGGGTAGGTCGCGGGTCGCGCGGGGTACGGAGGGGGTGTGAACGGGTACGGATCTACACTCGCGCTGGTCGCGGTGCTGGTGCTGCTCAACGCGGTCTTCGCGGGCAGCGAGATGGCGTTGATCAACGTGCGCGAGGGCCAGTTGCGGTCGCTCGAACGGGACGACCGGCCCGCGGCGCGGACGCTGGTCCGCCTCGCGCGCGACCCGAACCGGTTCCTCGCCACCATCCAGGTCGGCATCACGCTGGCCGGGTTCCTCGCCTCGGCGACGGCGGCCGTGTCCCTGGCCGAGCCGCTGGTGCCCGCGCTGTCGTTCTTCGGCGGCGGGGCCAACGCGGCCGCGATCGCGCTGGTCACGGTCGTGCTGACGTTCCTGACGCTGGTGCTCGGCGAGCTGGCGCCGAAGCGGCTGGCGATGCAGTACGCGTTGCCGTGGGCGCTGCTGGTGGCCCGGCCGCTGCACGCCCTGTCGACGGCGTCCCGGCCGGTGGTGTGGGCGCTGAGCGCGTCCACGAACGTCGTCGTGCGCATGTTCGGCGGGCGGCCCGACGCGGAGTCCGAGCAGATGTCGGCGGAGGAGCTGCGCGAGCTGGTCTCCGTCCAGCAGGGCCTCGACCCCGAGCAGCACCGGATCATCACCGGGGCCCTGGACATCACCGAACGGCGGCTGCGCGAGGTGCTGGTGCCGCGCCGCGCGGTGGTCACCCTCGACGCCGACCTCGACGTGCCGTCCGCCCGCGCCGAGCTGGCCCGCTCCGGCCACTCCCGCGCGCCCGTCGCCAAGGGCGGGCACCTGGACGACGTCGTCGGCGTCGTGCACCTGCGCGACCTGCTCGACGACGGCGTCCGCCTGGTCGACGTGACCCGGTCGCCGCTGGTGTTCCCCGACACGGTCCGGGTGTCCGACGCCATGCGGCGCTGCAAGGCGGCGCGCGAGCAGCTGGCGCTGGTCGTGGACGAGCACGGCGCGGTGGCCGGGATCATCACGCTGGAGGACCTGCTGGAGGAGGTCGTCGGCGAGATCCTGGACGAGACCGACCGCGACGTGATGGCCGTGCGCAGCGGCGCGGACGGGTCGATGGTGCTGCCCGGCACGTTCCCGATGCACGACCTGACCGACATCGGCGTCGAGCTCCCCGACGCGCCCGCGGGCGACTACGCCACCATCGCGGGCCTGGTCCTGGTCCTGCTCGGCCGCATCCCGGACGCGCCGGGAGACCGGGTCACCGTGTCGGACTGGACGGTCGAGGTGCTGAAGGTCGAGCACCACGCCATCACGTCGGTGCGCCTGCGGAGGCGATGAGGCCCGCCGACCTCGCTGGGGCGGGCGGGCCCGCCCCAGCTCCGGGACGAATCCCTAGCGGCCGGCGGCGGCCACCCAGGCCTCCAGCCCGGCGACGTCGCGGGGCAGCGCCGACGACAGCACCCGGTTGCCCTCCGGTGTCACCACGACGTTCTCCTCCAGCCGCACGCCGATCCCGCGCAGCTCCGGCGGCACGGTCTCGTCGTTCGGGTGGAAGTACAGGCCCGGCTCGACGGCCAGCGCCATGCCGACCTCCAGCGTGCCCTCGTGGTAGGCGGTGGACCGGGAGTTGGCGCAGTCGTGCACGTCCAGCCCGAGGAAGTGGCCGACGCCGCACGTGATGTAGCGGCGGTGGTGCTGGCCGTCCGGGTCGAGCGACTCGTCCACCGACACCGGCAGCAGGCCCCAGTCGTGCAGGCCCTCGGCGAGCACGCGCATGGCCGCGGTGTGGAAGTCGCGGTACGCCGCGCCCGGCCGGACCGCCGCCAGCGCGGCCACCGACGCCCGCTCGATCAGCTCGTGCACCTGCCGCTGCGCCGGGCTGTACCGGCCGGACACGGGCAGGGTGCGGGTGATGTCGGCGGTGTAGAGGGTCTCCAGCTCCACGCCCGCGTCGAGCAGCAGCACGGCGTCCTCGGGCACCGGGCCGTCGTTGCGCACCCAGTGCAGCACCGGCGCGTGCGGACCGGCGGCCACGATCGAGGCGTAACCCGGCCCGTTGCCGGCAGTGCGGGCGCGCCGGTCGAACGTGCCCTGCAACCAGCGCTCGCCGCCGCCCTTCACGGCCGTCCGGAGCTCGGCGGCGACGTCGGCGAAGCCCTGGACGGTGGCGTCCACGGCGGCCTGGAGCTGGCCGACCTCCCAGTCGTCCTTGATCCGGCGCAGCTCGGCCAGCACGGTCCGCAGCTCGGCGGTGTGGTCCGCGCCCGCCAAGGCGTCCAGCAGCGGGTCGACGCCCGCCGTCGCGTGCACGGCGGGCAGCCTGCCGCGCAACGCCGACGGCAGCTCGTGCAGCGGCCGGCAGCGCACGCCCAGCGCCTCCGTCCACTCGGCGAGACCGGGCACGGGGCCGATCCACAGCTCGCCGTCGCGGGCGTTGGCGAAGAAGTCCGGCTCGTCCGGCCCGGCCGGCGGGCGGAGGAACAGCTCGGCGTCGTGCCCGCCCCCGACCGGGTGCATGACCAGCACCGCGCCCTCGGCGGAGCAGCCCGTCAGCCACGAGAAGTCGCTGTCGGGCCGGAAGCCGTGGTCGGTGTCGTTCGAGCGCACCGGCGCCCAGCCGGCGGCCACCGCGATCCGCGCGCCGGGCAGCGCGGCGCTGAGCCGTTCCCGGTGCGCGGCGGCGGCATCAT
>NZ_JBHTLK010000132.1:0-19434 GCF_042678885.1 Saccharothrix hoggarensis | reverse complement strand
CTCGGCCCCGGCGACGCGGACCAGCGCACACCCCGCGCCGAGGCCGAGCTGCGGCGCGCGTCCGTCGTGGTGGGCGGCGCCGAGTGCGTCGCCCAGGTGCGGCACCTGCTGCGGCCCGGCACGCGGGTCCGGTCGGACGGCGCGGTGCGGCTCGCCGAGGCGGGCGCCGCCGTCGCGTACGTCGACGCGGGCGCCGGACCCGTTGTTTCCGGGCCGGTGCACGCCGATGTCATTCGTGTGACGGGTGTCACTCGTCAACTGTGAAGTGGTGCGGAGCAGCCGAAAGAGGGTTGTCGACCTCCCCGTCTTGGGCCTAGCTGTGGGTGTGCGCGTCGCTACACGGCGCGTCCCCGCCCAGGAAGGATCGACATGGCGAAAACCCTGCGTCGCCTGATCACCGCGTTCGCGGCCACCGTGGCCGCGATCGGCCTGCTCACCGTCGCACCCGCGTCGGCCGAGACCTCCGACACCGGCGTGTCGCCGTACATCGTCGGCGGCACCCGCGTGTCCACCAGCACGTACCCGTGGGTCGTGTACCTGGCCACCAGCACCGGCGGCCAGTTCTGCGGCGGCACCCTCGTGCGCGCCAACAAGGTCGTCACGGCCGCGCACTGCGTGAGCGGCCGCACCGCGTCCAGCACCCGCGTGGTGCACGGCCGCGACGACAAGCAGAGCACCGCGGGCACCGTCGCCACCGTCAGCCGCATCTGGGTGCACCCCAGCTACCGCACCGCGAGCTCCGGCTACGACGTGGCGGTCCTGACCCTCGGCGTCAACATCAACTCCACCTACCTGCCGCTGGCCACCCCGAACGACACCGCGCTGTACGCGGCGGGCACGAGCGCCCGCATCTACGGCTGGGGCACCACGTCGTCCGGCGGCACGGCCTCGCGGTACCTGCTCGGCGCGACCGTGCCGGTGACGTCCGACTCGACCTGCCGCACCGCCTACTCCAACTACAGCCCCACCCACATGGTGTGCGCCGGCTACCCGCAGGGCGGCACGGACACCTGCCAGGGCGACTCGGGCGGCCCGCTCGTCGCGGGCGGCAAGCTGATCGGCGCCACCTCGTTCGGCCGCGGCTGCGCCCTCGCCGGCTACCCCGGCGTGTACGCGCGGATCGCCTCGTACTACTCGACGATCACCGCCCAGCTGTAACCCGCCGCGACGTGCCCACGACCGGGTGGTTCGCCGGTCGTGGGCACGCGTGCGGCGCCGACGTGCCCCGCGGCTCGCGTAGCGTCGGCGGCATGTCGGACCTGGAGCCGTTGCAGGAGGACTGGGAGCGGGCGTTGGCCGTGGTGGCCCACCCCGACGACCTGGAGTACGGGGCGTCCGGCGCGATTGCGCGCTGGACCGCGCAGGGCAAGCACGTCGCGTACGTGCTGGCCAGCCGGGGCGAGGCGGGCATCGACACCCTGCCGCCCGAGGAAGCCGGACCGCTGCGGGCGCGCGAGCAGGTCGCCAGTGCCGCCGTCGTCGGCGTGGACGTGGTCGAGTTCCTCGACCACCCCGACGGCATGATCGAGTACGGCCTGCCGCTGCGCCGCGACATCGCCGCCGCCATCCGCCGCCACAAGCCCGACGTCGTGCTCAGCGGCAACCACCACGCCACCTTCCCCGGCGGGTTCCTCAACATGGCCGACCACCGGGCCGTCGGCCAGGCCGTCATCGACGCCGTGCGGGACGCCGCCAACCGGTGGGTCTTCCGCGACCTCGACCTGGAGCCGTGGAGCGGCGTCCGGTTCGTCGCCGTCAACGCCTCACCGCACGCCGGGCACGCCGTCGACGTCACGGACACGTTCGACCTCGGCGTCGCCTCGCTGCGCGAGCACGCCACCTACCTGGCCGCCCTGAGCGGCGACATGGCCCACCCGGAGGTGTTCCTGCGCCGAGTGGCCGAGCAGGCGGGTAGTCGTTTCGGCGGCAGGCTCGCCACCACGTTCGAGGTCTTGGTGATGTGAGGCACCCGGGTTGGACAGGGCATGTCTGATGTGGATGCTTCTACCCATGCACGGTGAACAGCACTACCTCGTGGGCCTGGACCTGACCGGGCGACGCGTCGTCGTCGTGGGCGGCGGCACGGTCGCCCAGCGCAGGCTGCCCAGGCTCGTCGCGGCGGGCGCCCGGGTCGAGGTGATCTCGCCGGAGGTGACGCCCGCCGTCCAAGGGATGGTCGAGGGCGGCGAGGCCACGTGGCACGCCCGCGAGTACGCCGACGGCGACCTCGACGGCGCCTGGTACGTGCTGGCCTGCACCTCCTCGCCCGAGGTCAACGCCCGCGTCACGGCCGACGCCGAAGAGCGCCGCGTGTTCTGCGTGCGCGCCGACGTGGCCGTGAAGGGCACGGCGGTGACGCCGGCGGTCGGCGAGCACGACGGCCTGCTCCTCGGCGTCCTCGCGGGCGGGCAGCACCGCCGGTCCGCGGGCGTCCGCGACGAGCTGCTGTCCGCGCTGCGCGACGGCTCCCTCGCCGACCACCACGACCAGCCCGCGGGCGTCGCGCTCGTCGGCGGCGGCTCCGGCGACCCCGACCTGATCACCGTGCGCGGCCGCCGCCTCCTGGCCCGCGCCGACGTCGTCGTCACCGACCGGCTCGGACCGCGCGAGCTGCTGGACGAGCTGCCGCCGCACGTCGAGGTCGTCGACGCGGCGAAGATCCCCTACGGCCGGGCCGCCAGCCAGGACTTCATCAACCGCACCCTGGTCGAGCACGCCAAGGCCGGCCGGTTCGTGGTGCGCCTCAAGGGCGGCGACCCGTACGTGTTCGGCCGCGGCTTCGAAGAGCTGATCGCGTGCGCCGAGGCGGGCGTGCCGGTCACCGTCGTGCCGGGCGTGACCAGCGCCTTCGGCGTGCCCGCGCTGGCCGACGTGCCGGTGACGCACCGGGGCGTCGCGCACGAGGTGGTCGTCGTGTCCGGCCACGTCGCACCGGACGACCCGAGGTCCCTGGTCGACTGGTCGGCGCTGGCGAAGCTGCGCGGCACCGTCGTGATCCTCATGGGCGTGGAACGGGCCGCGGCGTTCGCGGACGCCCTCAAGGAGGGCCGGCCCGGTGACACCCCGGTGTCCGTGATCCAGGAGGGCAGCACCCGCACCGAGAAGGTCCTCCGGTCCACTTTGGACACCCTGGCCGCGGACATCGCCGCGCACGGCGTCCGCCCGCCCGCGATCATCGTCGCGGGACCGGTGGCCGGACTGGCCGCGGAACTGCCGCCCCGCCCCTGACCGCCCACGCCGCCCCGGCGGCCACGCACCCCCCGCCAGCCCGGCCAAGGCGAGCAGGGTCGTGCCGCCGGGGTGGACCACCGACTCGCCCCGCAACGCCTGCCACGTCACCAGCACCAGCAACCCCAGGTAGCCCGCCGCCGCCACGACGACCAGCCGCGTGCGGCCCCGCTCGGCCAACCCCAGCGCCGCCAACCCCAGCACCAGCAGGATCATCACCTGCAGGCCGTGCATCCCGACGAAGTGCGGCACCCGCAGGTCCCCGCCCGTCGTGCTCCACCCCGTCACCGGCATCCCCGGCCCGCCGTCGGGCACGCCGACACCGTGCCCGGCCGCCAGCTCCACCGACCGGCCGCCCGCGTCGACCGCCGTCACCCGCTTCCCCGGCTGCGACACCATCAGGTAGCCGGTGAACATGCCCAAGACCGCCAGGTACAGCCCCGTCCGCACGGCCCACCGCACGTCAGGCCGCCCGAAGCGCTGGAACGACAGCACGAGCGCCAGCACCACGTTCGCCAGGAACATCACCGGGATCGCCAGCGCGAACGTCGCCTGCACGAACCGGTTCAACGGCTCGTCCGACGTGGTGTAGTGCGTGAACATGCCCCGCCCGGCCTGCACCGCGATCAGCCCCACCTCCACGAACATGATCACCGCGATGGTCGTGGCGAGCCCCGACATCCACCGCTTCCCCTTGTGCGGCACGGAGAGCATCCACGACAGCGTCGCCGAGTACACCGCCAGCGACACCGCGAACTTCAACGGCTTCGACCACACCGACGCGCCCTGCAGCACCCGCCCGTCGAGCACCAGCGCCACCGCGCAGGCCACCGCGCCCAACGCCATCGCCACGGCCAACCACAGCGTCGGCCGGTGCCACGTCCTCGTCATGGCACCACCCTCGCCCGGACCGCGCCGCCGATCACTGGGGCGGGCACGACAACCCGCGGTGGGGCAGGCCACCCCGTCCCGGTGGGACAATGGCCGTCGAGGACGCCCGGAACACCGGGCCGCGCGGAACGGGGACGGCGTGGCGGTGTGGGTTCGGCTCGCCGGGGTGGGACTGGCCAAGGTCAGGTTCGCCTACTCCGCCGTGTTCGAGACCGTCATGGCCGTCGACGGGCTCCGCACACCCGGCGCGCACGCCGTGCACCTGCCGTGGGTGCGGTGGGCGCGGGATCGCGTCGCCGACATCCCCGGCCTCGACACGCTGCTGGACCGCCTGGAGGGCCCGGCGAAACCGGCCGACCTGATGCCCGTGCCGGACGTCCGCATGCCCGACCTGGACGCCGAGCTGCGGCACGTCCGGCAACCGGAGGCCGACGTCATCCGCCGCTGCCACGACCGGCTCATCGCACCGCACTGGAAGCGCATCACCGCCGTCCTCGAAGCCGACATCGCGGCCCGCGCCGCGACGTTGGCCGACAAGGGCGTCGAGGCGGTGTTCCACGACCTGCACCCCGAGGTGACGTGGGCGGACGGCGAACTCGTCCTGCACCGCAAACCGGAGCACCGCGTGGACCTCGCCGAGCACGGACTCGTGCTGTGCCCCAGCGTGTTCTGCTGGCCGAAGGCGTGGATCGCGCTGGACCCGGTCAGCCAGGGCGTCCTGCGCTACCCGGCGCGCGGCATCGGGACGCTGTGGGAGGAACGCGAGACGCCGCGCGAGCTGGCCGCCCTGATCGGCCGCACCCGCGCCCACCTGCTCATCCTGCTGGAAGCCCCGAAGAGCACGACCGACCTGGCGGCCCTGCTCGGCGTCACGGCGGGCGCGGTGTCGCAGCACATCGGCGTCCTGCGCGCCGCCCGCCTCGTCACCACGCGCCGCGAAGGCCGCCACGTCCTCCACATGCGCACCGCGCGCGCCGACGCGCTCATGAGCTGAGGTGATCGCTCCGGCGACCTCGCCTATGACCTCCGCCTATGATTTCCGCCGTCGATCTCGGGCGACGACCTCCGCTCAGGACTCCACCCATGACTCCGCCGACGAGTTCAGCCGACGATCTCGGGCGATGAGTAGCCGGTGAGGAGTTCACTGACGAGTTGACTGACGAGTCGGTGAGGTGCGGTTCGTGCGGACACCGTGGAGCGGTCCGTCGCGAGGCGAGGGAGCCGTGGCCGAGGCAGGGGCCGAGGCAGGGGCCGTGGCAGGGGGAGCCGTGGCCCGCTGGGAACAACCCCGAGAACGGCAAAGCAGGAGTCCCCGCCAAGGGGACCCCTGCTTTTATCTTGCCAGAAGGGTCTGACAATTCCGGGCCGTGAAGCCCGGCCGCCGGCACCGCGAACCGGTGCCGGCGGGCCAGACCCGCGAACTAGTGCTGCGCCACCCGACGCGGTCGGCCGGTGCCGCCGCCGCGGTCACGGTCCCGGTCGGGACGACCGCCGCGGAAACCGCCGCCACCCGCGCCACCGCTGCGCCGAGGACCGCCGCCACCGCCACCGCCGCGACGCGCGCGGACCGGGATCTCGGGCTCCACGATCGGGATGCCGCTGGGCACCCGGGCGCCGGTGATGCGAACCAGCTCCTCGTCACCGGGACGGACCTTCGCCGACGCCGGACGGATGCCCGCCCGCGCCGTCAGGCCCTGCACGGCACGCCGCTGGTCGTGCGTGACCAGCGTGACGACCGTGCCGGACTGCCCGGCGCGCGCGGTGCGACCGGCGCGGTGCAGGTAGTCCTTCGGGTCGGCCGGCGGGTCGACGTGCACGACGAGGCTCACGTCGTCCACGTGGATGCCGCGCGCCGCCACGTCCGTGGCGACGAGCACCGGCATGGTGCCCTCGCGGAACTGGCCGAGCACCCGCGTACGCGCGCTCTGCGCCTTGCCGCCGTGCAACGCGCCCGCGTGCACGCCCATCGACCGCAGCTTCTTCGCCAGGCGGTCCACGTGGTGCTTGGTGCGGACGAACATGATCGTGCGGCCTTCACGCGCCGCGACCTCGGTGACCACGTTCTGCTTGTCCTCGGCGGACACGAACAGCAGGTGGTGCTCCATCGTGGTCACGCTGCCCGTGGGCGGCGACACCGAGTGGACCACCGGGTCGTGCAGGTACTGGCGGACCAGCTTGTCCACGTCGCCGTCCAGCGTCGCGGAGAACAGCAGCCGCTGCCCGTCCTGCGGGGTCAGGTCGAGGATGGCCCGGACCTGCGGCATGAAGCCCATGTCCGCCATCTGGTCGGCCTCGTCCAACGCCGTGAACATGACCTCGGACAGGTCGGCCGTGCCCTGCCGGACGTGGTCCGACAACCGGCCGGGGGTCGCGATCAGCAGGTCGACACCGCGGCGCAGCGCGTCGATCTGACGCGGGAACGACGTGCCGCCGACGACCGTGCGGCACCACAGGCCCAGCGACCGGGCGAACGGGTTGAGGGCTTCCTCGACCTGCATCGCCAGCTCACGCGTGGGTACCAGCACGAGCGCGCGCGGCTTCAACGGCTTGGCCCGGCCACCGGCCAGGCGGGACAGCAACGCCAGGCCGAAGGCCAGCGTCTTGCCGGAACCGGTCTGCCCGCGGCCCAGCAGGTCGCGGCCCGCCATGGCGTCCGGCAGCGTCGCCGCCTGGATCGGGAACGGCTCGGTGATGCCTGCCTGCTCGAGCGCGCGCAGCAGCTCGTCGGCCAGGCCCAGCTCGGCGAACGAGGGCAGCGGGCCCTCGGGCATCGTGCTCTCGACGTGGTCGGGGATGCTCGTCGTCAGCTCCACGCTGGGCGCGGGACGACGGTTGCCCTGGCCAGGGCGCCTGCTGCGGGTCTTGCGGAACTGCGGGCGCTCGGAACGGCCTTGGGACATTGTGGGCAAAACAAACCTCCGGGACACGGCACGTCTCGAGGATTGCTCTGCTCAGCAGGCGCGATCGCGGGGACGGGCCCGGCGCGCGGATCGCGCCGATAGTGGTTGGGAAGCACCACCGGCCACTCTGGCGGCCTGGGGCGCTCTGTGGCGCCACCGGGCGGTGCACCACTCAGTCTAGCTGATCACGCGGCGTAGTTCGGCACCGCGGCGGTGTTCTCGCGCACACGCGTGGTGGAAAGGGCGATCACGTGTGCCGCCCCGACCCCCACAGGGAACCACAAAAGTCCACGTGGCGGGGCGTTCACGCCGCACCGTCCCGCCCGAGTTGACGAAGTGCCCACCAGGTGAACAGGTCCACGGCGATCGGCGTGGCGACCACACCGGTGCGTCACCGCGGAACACCGACGCCGCACGGCCCGCACGGCGTTGAACGGCGGCGGCCGCGGCGAGTCCCGGGCCGATGTCGACCCGGGACCCGTCCGCGACCCCGCTGTCCGGATCTCCCGGCTACCGCCGGCCTGAGGCGACCGGCGACCCTCGCTCGTTCGAGGCCTTCCTCGACCTCGTCCGGCCGGAGTCCGTCCGGCCCGCGCTCGGCGACACCGTTACCGCAACCCGGCCAGCTCCAGCAGCGTCTCCGTGAGGTCCCGCGGCTCCGCCAACTCCGGCGGCAGACCGCGCGACGTGAACCAGCCGGCGATGTTGCGGACGTCCCGCTCCAGGAACTCCGGCCCCCGCGGGTTCGCCACCAGGTCCACCACCTGCGGCAGGTCGATCACGACCAGCCGGCCGTCGTGCACCATCAGGTTGAACGCGGACAGGTCGCCGTGCGCCATGCCCGCCGACGCCATCACGCTCAACGCGTCCACGAGCTGCCGCCACAACCCCAGCAGCTCCTCCGGCTCCGGCCGCACCTGCGCCAACCTCGGCGCCGCCGCACCGTCCGTGCCGATGAACTCCAGCAGCAGCTCGGTGCCCTCGCGCTGCACCGGGTACGGCACCGGGGCGCCCAACTGCCACAGCGTCGACAACGCGGCGAACTCCGCCACCGCCCACCGCTCCGCGATGAGGTTGCGGCCGAACGCGCTGCGGTTCGCCATCGCGCGCATCTCCCGCGACCGCCGCATGCGACGGCCCTCGAGGTAGCCCGCGTCCCGGTGGAACAGCCGGTGGTCGTTGCTCCGGTACCGCTTCGCCGCCATCAGGCACGACCGGTCCGTGCCCGGCATCGCGCGCTCCAGCAGGTGGACGTCCGCCTCCTTGCCGGTCTTCACGACGCCCAGCTCGCGGTCCACCGCGGACAGGTCCGTGACCAGCCACGACGGGTGCGGCTTCGGCCCCTGGTCGGCGTCGCCCCAGGTGGACCACCGGTCACCGTCGGGCGGGACGTCCGCGGCCGCCGCGTCCTCCCGCATCTGGGCGAGGCGGTCCTTGGCGTCCTCGGTCAGCCGCCCGCGACGTGACGGTTCCACCTCGTCGCGGCGTGACTGGATCTTCGCCTTCTTGACCCGCCAGCGCAGGTCGTCGGCATGGTCGAAATCGGATTCGAGATCCGTGTAGTGATCGTGCTCGCGCACTGGATGAGCTCCAGGTGAAGGGGAGTGATCGCCCCACCCGGCGCGGTGTCGTCCTTCGCGTCAGGCGAGCGGGGCGAGCGGACGGGTCGGTGCCACGTCCCGGACGGCAATCACCATCTGGCACCTCCTCGACTCCGCCGTGGTCTGCCACCACCGGCGCTCTGCGCGTACCCGACCAGGCTGCCCGACCCCACGTCCCGCGGGCAACCGATTTATCCGCCCCTCAGGCTCCGCCGGGTGTCAGGTCTCCAGCCGATAGCTCGACCGGTTGCCCAACCACGCCGCGGCCAGCTCGCCCATCACCAGCGAGTCGTGCCGCAACACCCGCTCGTCGTGCCACTGCGACGCCTGCGCCGCCGCGGCCAGCATGCGCCGCCGCGCCGTGGCGCTGAAGTCCACCAACGCGTCCAGCGCCTCCTCCACCTCGTCCGCGGCGAGCGGCCGCGGCGGGTCGTCCGGCAGGGCGAGCGCGGTGTCGGCGAACGTCGCCGACGTCCCCAGGTCACGGGCCAGCTGGTGCTCCACCGACTCGGCGTTCACCTGCCGCTGCCGCCACGCCTCGTCCACCGCCGCCAGGCGCAGCCCCAGCACGCGGGCGAGGCACAGCCCGGACCACACCCGTTTCAACGCCTCCGGCGCGTCGAGCGCGTCGGTCTCGAGGTCTTCGGTGATCCCCCGGAGCAGAGCCGGGGTGACCTTGTCGGCGGGCGGGTCGCCGAGTGTGTCGGGGCTCACCCGGTCATTCTGTCACTATCGTCACGACAGGTGACAACTCGCTGGCGTTCCGTCACGCGTTCGGCGGTTATCGGTGCGAGAATGACCGTCGGTAATCCTTCGGTGGCAAACCCACCACCGACGTGAAGTGGTGCCGCAGCAAGGCCGCCGTCCCGAACCCGCAGCGGTGCGCCACGTCCTCCACGGTCAGCTGCGTCTCCTCCAGCAGCTGCCGGGCCCGCAGCACCCGCTGGTTCGTGAGCCAGCGGTGCGGCGTCGTGCCCGTCTCGGCGGCGAAGCGGCGGGCGAACGTCCGCTCCGACATCTTCGCCCGCTCCGCCAGGGTCGCCACCGTGTGGTCCTCGTCCAGCCGGTCCAGCAGCCACGCCAGCACCGGTTGCAGGCTGTCGCCCTGGTGCGGCGGCGTCGGCAGCTCCACGAACTGGCGCTGACCGCCGTCCCGCTGCGGGGCCACGACCATGCGACGCGCGATCGCCGCCGTCGTCGCCGCGCCGAGCTCCCGCCGGACCACGTGGAGGCACGCGTCGATGCCCGCCGCCGTGCCCGCGCTGGTCACGATGTCGCCGTCGTCCACGAACAGGACGTCCGGGTCGATCTTCGCGTCGGGGAAGCGCTCGGCGAGGTCGCCGACGTGCCGCCAGTGCGTGGTGCAGCGGCGGTCGTCCAGGAGACCGGCCGCGCCCAGGATGAACGCGCCGCTGCAGACGGAGATCAGCGTGCCGCCGCGGCGGTTGACGGCGCGCAGGGCGTCGAGGACCGCGGGTGGGTAGGTGTCGCGGATCGTGGCGGCGGGGACGGCCACCAGGTCCGCGTCCTCGAGGGCGTCCAGCGCGTAGTCGGGGACTATGGACGCCCCGACGCTCGTGCGGACGGGCGCGCCGGGGTGTTCGCCGCAGACGCGGAAGTCGAACGCCGGGACGCCGTCCTCGGTGCGGTCGACGCCGAAGACCTCGCAGACCACGCCGAACTCGAACGGCGCGAGGCCGTCGACGACGACGGCGGCAACGGTGCGGAGCATGCCGCTACCGTACTTGGCAGGATTTTGATGCACAACGGCACAACTGCCAATTGTGGCGGTATCTTGTGCCTCGCATAGTTAGCGCCATGACCGCAATCGTCTTCACCCTCGCCCTGATCGCCCTCGTCGCCTACGGCTTGGAACGCAACCACCGCCGACAACGCCCCCTCACCTCCAGCCTGGCCGGCAGCACCACCGCGGAAGACCGAGACCTCTCCCGCCTCCAGTCGGACCTCCGTGCCGCCGCCACCCACACCGCAACCCCCACCCCCTCGAACCGCCGCCCCACCCCCAGCCCCCACGCCGCCCGACCGGTCACGCCCACCACCCCCGCCCGCTGCGCCTAACCCCCGCCGCCCTCGCCGCGGCCCCCACCACCGGGCACACGCCGACCCCTGGGCGCGCACCACCGGGCAAACCCACACGCTCCGGCTCCTCCTGGACACCGGTTGCACCGACCTGCACCGGTTCCACCGGCTGCACCAACCGGCGCCGGTTGCACCGGAGCCACCGACCGGAGTCGCCGACCGGGCATCAGCTCCGCACTCAGCTCGGCATCAGCTCGACAGGACGATCAAGTCAGCGGCCGCGGGCCCGGTAGCGTCGATCCGCAATCCGGCCTTGGCCGCGACCTTGATCAATCCCTTGAGATCCGCCGGCTCGGCCCGCGACGTGACCAGCGCCCGCGCCAGCCGCCCCTTGTGCGCCTTGTTGAAGTGGCTGACCGCGTTGCGACGCCCCTTCGCGTCCTCGGTGACGACCCGAACCACCGCCGCTCCGGGAATCCGCGCGAGCGACGTGTACGGACTGGACCGAAGATCCACCACGAACCCGTCCGCACCCGCCAACACCGGCTCCAACACCGGCCGCCACACCGCACCCAACGGCCCGACGGCAGGCAACACGCTCCCGCCGGACAACCGGTACGCGGGAATCGGGTCCCCACCGCGGACAACCCCGAACAACGCCGACACCACCGCCAGCCGAGCGAACGCCCGGGCCTTCTCCACCTTCGTGAAGTCCCCCAGCCCGAGCGCGTCGTAAAGCACCCCCGTGTACCGCGCGAGGGCGGGCAACGTGGGGGAGCGGCGGAGTTCGGCGTTGCGCTCGACCTCACCGGCCTGTCGCTCGGACAACCCGAGCGCGGCCAGGCTGACCGGAACATCACCGGCGAGGTCGACCAACGCGTCGACCAACTTCCCCCGAACCGGGTTCAGCTCCGGGTACGAGAGCAGGTCGAGGTCGAGCGGCGCGCCGGACCCACCAAGGGCCTTGGTCTCCGACGGGGGCAGCAGTACCAACACGACGGGCAACCCTATGCGCTTCCACCCCCCGCGCACGCGCCAGCGCCGCCGCGCACCCCACTGCATGCGCACCGCCCGCCGCGCACCGCCCGCTGTACGCGCACCCACCCCCGTGACGCGCGCCTCCGGGCTACCCCATCCCCGCCGCCCGCGGCCCGTCGAGCCATCCCGTCGATCCTGGTGACCGTCAGCTCCACCGACCTGTCGCAGGCCGTGGTGTGCCCGCCACGCCGTGTCGCCTCCTTCTTTCCCGGCAACGCTTTCGAGCCCTGAAATGTTGCCCGGTGTCGCGCTGTTCCTACGTTGGAGTGATCTTCGGAGGGGGAACGACGCGGCGGTGACGGGCGTGGTCAGCCGGGTTGGCCCACGCAGAACTGGTTGCCGTCCGGGTCGGCCAGGACGGTCCACGTGAGACCCGGCACGGTGTGCTCCGCGACCTCGGTCGCCCCCAGCGCCACGAGCCTCGCGACCTCGGCCACGCGGTCCTCGACGTGGGCGTCGAAGTGGACCCGGTTCTTCCCGGGGGTGGGCGCCTCGACCTTCTGCAGGCCGACCTGGAGGGTGGTGCCGGCGGCCGGCGCGAGCATCAGGAACTCGCCGCCCCAGTCGTGCTGGATGGACGTGCCCAGCGCCTTGGTCCAGAAGTCCGCCAAGCGGTGCGGGTCGATGGTGTCGAAGGTGATCATCCCGATGGTGAACGTCATGCGCGGAAGGTAGACCCGACCACCGACAATTTCGGCCGAGTGGGGCTCTGAACAGCACGAACGGCGTCTGGGGCGACAACGGCGCGATGTGGTGCTGCGGCGGAAGCGATCAGGGGTAGGCCTGCGAGAGCCCTCAGAGGTCGGCGGACGGGGAAGAGGCGGTGAGAGGGCCGGGAGAAGGCGGTAGGCGGATGAGCGGGGAAGGGGGCGGAGAAGGAGTCGGGAGAGGTGGAGGAGTAACCCGTTGGAACTGATCAGAGCCGGTTCACTACCCTTTCCCGGACAAGCCGCGCCACGAGGAGCACCCACCGTGATCACGAGGATGTCGTCGCTGTTCCTGCGCACGTTGCGCGAGGATCCGGCCGACGCCGAAGTACCCAGCCACAAGCTGCTGGTCCGCGCCGGTTACGTGCGCCGCGTCGCGCCGGGCGGTTACTCGTGGCTGCCGCTGGGTCTGCGGGTGCTGCGCAACATCGAGCGGGTCGTGCGCGAGGAGATGGACGCCTTCGGCGCGCAGGAGATCCAGTTCCCCGCGCTGCTGCCGAAGGAGCCCTACGAGGCGACGAACCGGTGGACCGAGTACGGCCCCAACATCTTCCGCCTCAAGGACCGCAAGGGCGCCGACTACCTGCTGGGCCCGACGCACGAGGAGCTGTTCGCGCTCACCGTGAAGGGCGAGTACTCGTCGTACAAGGACTACCCGGTCACGCTCTACCAGATCCAGACGAAGTACCGGGACGAGGCGCGCCCGCGCGCGGGCATCCTGCGCGGCCGCGAGTTCGTCATGAAGGACTCCTACTCCTTCGACCTGACCGACGAGGGCCTCAGCCACTCCTACCGGCAGCACCGCGACGCCTACATCCGCATCTTCGACCGGCTCGGCATGGAGTACGTGATCGTCTCCGCCACGTCGGGCGCGATGGGCGGCTCGGCGTCGGAGGAGTTCCTGGCGGTCGCGCCGAACGGCGAGGACACGTTCGTCCGCAGCACGGAGTCGGACTACGCGGCGAACGTCGAGGCGGTCACCACGCCCGCGCCGCCCGAGCAGGACCCGGCGACGAAGCCCGAGGCGCAGGTCCACCACACGCCGAACACGCCGACGATCGACTCGCTGGTCGACTTCCTCAACCAGAACACCGACCGGACGTTCACCGCCGCGGACACCCTGAAGAACGTCCTGGTGAAGACGAAGAAGCCGGGCGAGAAGGAGTGGACGCTCCTGGCCGTCGGCCTGCCCGGCGACCGCGAGGTCGACCTGAAGCGCCTGGAGGCGGCGCTGGAGCCGGCCGAGGTCGCGATGCTGGAGGAGGCGGACTTCGCCCGCAACCCCTTCCTGGTCAAGGGTTACATCGGCCCGGCGGCGCTGCAGGCCAACGGCGTGCGGTACCTGACCGACCCGCGCGTGGTGAGCGGCACGGCGTGGGTGACCGGCGCGGACAAGGCCGACCACCACGTGGTGGACCTGGTCGTCGGCCGCGACTTCACCCCGGACGGCACGATCGACGTGGCCGAGGTGCGCGAGGGCGACCCGTCGCCGGACGGCAGGGGCGTGCTGGTGGCCGCGCGCGGCATCGAGATCGGGCACATCTTCCAGCTGGGCCGCAAGTACGCGGACGCGTTCTCGCTGGACGCGCTGGGCCCGGACAGCAAGCCCATCCGGATCACGATGGGCTCGTACGGCATCGGCGTGTCCCGCCTGGTGGCGGCGATCGCCGAGCAGAGCCACGACGACCGCGGCCTGATCTGGCCCCGCAACGTGGCTCCCGCCGACGTGCACGTGGTCGTCGCGGGCAAGGACGAGACGCTGCTCGCGGGCGGGGAGAAGCTGGCCGGCGAGCTGTCGGCGGCGGGCCTGAAGGTGCTGCTGGACGACCGCAAGGCGAGCCCGGGCGTGAAGTTCGCCGACGCCGAGCTGATCGGCGTGCCGACGATCCTGGTGGTGGGCCGCGGCCTGGCCAACGGGGTGGTCGAGGTCAAGGACCGCCGCACGGGCGAGCGGGAAGAGGTGCCGGTGGACGGCGCCGTGCGGCACCTGCTGGACGTCGTCCGCGGCTGAGTCTCACCCGGTCGGGGGTGGTCGGAACCGCAGAACTGCGTACCGCCCCCCACCGGGCGCTCGGGATCATCCGGGCATCGACGAGCCCCGACCTACCAGCAACGCGGTGCACGGCCACGTGGACGCGGTCGTGCAGTCCGGCACGGTCCGGGAACTGCGGATCGGCGGCCACGACGACCGGCGCGGCGTGATCGCGCTGTTCGTCGTCGTGGTGCTGCTCGTGGTCGCCGGTGTCGTCGTGGTATGGCGGGTGACCCGCGCGGAGGAGCCGCCCGCGACGCCCCTGGCCGTCGCCACCGACCAGCGGCTCCGGCTGGACTGCCCGGAGAGCGGCTGGGTCGTCCCGGACCGGGGTGACGAGCCGATCCCGCACGGTGGTGGCCGGCCGCCCGCGGACGCGGTGCTGGGCAGCGGCGGCGAGGTCGTCGTGACGATGCAGGGGCTGACCGGCGCGTCCGTGGTGGTCCAGTCGGCGCGGGTGGAGGTGGTGCGCGTCGCGGACCCGCTGCCGGGGATCTTCCTGCCGGCGGTCTGCGAGGCCGGGGTCGAGCCGAGGTTCTTCCGGCTCGACCTGGAGGCGGCGTCGCCGACGCTCGTGCCGTTGTCCGTGGACGGCACGCCGGTGGTGGACTTCCCCTACCGGGTCAACGACTTCGAGCCCGAGCAGCTCGTCATCACGCCGATCGCGCGGCGGGACGTCGAGTGGCGGCTGCACCTGAAGTGGACGTCCGGCGCGGCCAAGGGCGAGCTGGTGGTGGACGACGGCGGCAAGCCGTTGCGCACCACGGGAGCCGGCGCCGCCCGGAGGTTCCGGTTCGACACGGACACGAGCCACTGGCGGCCGGAGTCGTGAGGCCGGCCCTGCTGCTGCTCGTGGTGTTCCTGGCCGCGTGCACGCCCGCGCCGAAGGCCGTTCCGGTGTCGTTCGACCCGCCGCGCTGGTCTGCCCACGACCGGTCGGAGCTGCCCGCGCGGCTGGCCACGGCGTACGTGGCCGCGGCGGTCGGGTGGGTCGGAGGTCTGCTCGTCGCGGCCGACTTCCCGGAGCCGGTCCTGTTCGCGTCGCCGGACGGCGACCGGTGGACCGAGCAGGCGCCGGCGGGGTTCGAGCGGTACCTGCGGGGCCAACCGATGGCCACGCACGGTTCGACCGCGTACGTCCTCGGCGGCGGGCCGGGCGAGATCGCGGTGTGGCGCACCGGGGACGGGACGACGTGGGACCGGACGGTGCTGCCGGACCGCGACCCGGACCCGGTGCGCGACCCCGACGGCGACACCGCCCCGGACAGCGAGGGCGAGCAACCGTTCGCGGCGATCGCCGCCGGTCCGCACGGCGTGCTGGTCGTCGTGCCGGACGGGTTCGAGCTGGAGTTCGAGCGCGCCCCGGGCGACTTCTCCGGCTTCGACGTGTGGCACTCCGCAGACGGCCGGTCGTTCCGCCACACGGGCAGCGTCCCGCTCGACCGGGAGTCCGCCATCCTGCAGCCCGCGGTGACGGCCACGGCGGACGGCTTCCTCCTGCACGACACCGACGACCCGTTCCGGGACGACACGCCGCTGTTCCGGTCGGCGGACGGAGTCGACTGGGAGCCCGTCGGGGACGGCCTGCCGCTCGGGTCGCGCCTCACCGCCGGCCGCATCGGCGACCTGACGTTCGTGCTGGGCCGCGAGACCGACGACGCCCTGTACGCGCGGTACCGGCGCGACGGCGACGACACCTGGCACGCCGGCCACACCGACCTGGGACGGCTGCCGGACGCCGGCGTCGTCGCCAGGGACCAGCAGTGGATCACCTCCGTGCGCCAGTGGGGCGGCGGGTTCCTCGCCGTCGGCCGCACGGAGCACGGCGCCGGCGGCCTGGTGTGGACCTCGCCGGACGGCATCCGCTGGACCCGGATGCCGGTGCGGGACAACGGGTTCGAGGGCATCTACGAGATGAGGGCCGTCGCGTCGAGCCGGGGCAGGACGTACCTGTTCGGCACCGCGGGCTTCCCGCCCGACCAGCAGCTCTTCGTGTGGCGGGCAGAGGGGTCTTGAGCGGAGGGTCCCCAGGACGGACGGTTCCTAGGGTTCGCCGAGCACCGCGTCCAGCACCGCGGCGGTGTCGGACAGGTCGGTCAGCACGACGTGCGCGCCGGCTTCGCGGAGTTCCGCGGCGGTGCTGCGGCCGGTCGCCACCCCGACTGCCACGGCGCCGTGGTGCAGGGCGGCGTCCACGTCGTGGGGCGTGTCGCCGATGACGACGGACCGGAACTCGCGGGTGTGCTTGGCCGACGCCAGCCGCACCGCCTCCAGCACCAGCGCGGGCCGGTGCGCGGACACCGAGCCGTAGCCGCCGATCTCGAAGTCGACGTGCTCGTCCAGCCCGAACGCGGCGAGCTTGAACCGGGCGATCTCGACCAGGTTCCCGGTGACGAGCGACTGGACCACGTCCTCGCGTGCCGCCAACGCCGCGAGCGCCGCCGACGCGCCCGGCAGCGCACGGCCCCGTGACGGCAGCAAGTCGCGTTCCCGCGTGGCCACGTCGATCAGCTCGGCGTGCAGCCGCGTCACGAGCTCCTCGGTGGGCTCCAGGTCGTGCGCCGCGAGCAGTTCCAGCGTGATGGCCCGTTCGGTGCGGCCGGGGAAGCTGGGCGTGTGCACGAGGTCGAGGCCCGCGGCGGCGCGCAGGGCGGTGCGGTACCACTCGTGGCCGAGGCCGCGCGCGTCGATCAGCGTCAGGTCGATGTCCCACAGCACCAGCGTGTTCACGGCAGCCGCACGCTCCCCAGGATGCGCGTCACGTCGTCGTCGGACGGTCCTTCGGCCACGTGCGGGCCGCCCTGGGCGACGTTCAGGACGAACAGGGACACCTTGGGGCCGTTGCGCAGCGCCACGGCGCTGATCGTGGCCTTGGGCGCGTAGCAGGCGTTGGCGGACTTCGGCGTCACCTCGACGCTGAGCCGCACGGCCTCGTCGTCGGCGGACTCGACGCGGGGCTCGCCGATCTCGGGCGGCGCGCCGTCGACGGTGTACCCGCCGGCGGCCATCCGGTTCACGACCTCGGTGGCGACCTGCTCCAGGTCGTCGTCGACGACGGACCCGGACACCGCCTGCGCCTGGATCATGCGGCGGCCCTGGCACTCGAACGGTCGGGACACGTGCGACGACGAGAACCGGACCCGGCCGGACGCGCCGCCGCCGGTGTCCTCCCACGACGGCGGCAGCTCGTAGGCGAGGCCCGACTGGGTGTCGTCCACGGGCTGCCAGTCGGGCTCGGGCGGCGTGGTGGACGTGGGGGTCGACGCGGACGAGCCGGGCGCGGCCGAGCCGCCGCCGGAGTTCAGCAGCACGGCGGCGGCCACGCCGGCCCCGACGACGAGCACGCCGACCACGGCGAGCGCGATCCACAGCGGCGCGCGGCTCGGCGGCTTCGGCGGTGGCTGCTGGTAGACGCCCAGCCCGGAGTAGCTCACCGGCGCAGCGGCTTCACGGAGTCGACCATGGCCTGGAGGTCGGCCTCGGTCGGCGGCTTCGGCGTGGCCGGTCCGCCTTCGAGGTCGCCGTTGGCCATGAACACGTGGAAGCCGGTGTCGCCCTTGAGGACCAGGACCTTCACCATGCCCTTGGTGGCCAGGCACTCCGCGCCGGACGTGGTGATGGAGGCGTCGACCTGCACGCCCTCGATGTCGCCCGCCGTGCCGGGGATCTTCACCGGCTTCGGCTCGCCGAGCTTGACCTCGAACTGGGGCGCGGAGTCGTAGTACTGGGTGCCGAGCTTCGTGGCGAAGTCCTTGGCGACCGCGGTCAGGTCGGTCTGCGGCACGACGACGCCGCCCGCGCCGCCGCGGGTGTACTCGTCGCCGCCGCAGTCGTAGGCGCCGGTGAGGGTGAGGCCGGTGAGCCGCACGTCGTCCATGCCCTCGACCGTCGGGCCGGCGGACGACGGCGACCAGCCCTTGGGCACGTCGTAGCTGTACGAGAGGGCGGGGACGGCCAGGCAGTTCCACCCCGGCTTGGCGGCCTCGCACGTCGGGGGCGCCTGGGTCGACGTGGTCGTCTTGGTGGTCGTGGAGGACTTCGTCGCCGTGGTGGTCGTGGCGGTGGAGGTGTTCGCGATCGTCGTCGTCTTGTCCGGCCGGGTCAGCGCGTACGCGGTCACACCGCCCGCGACGAGCACCAGCACGGCCGCGCCGAACGCGAGCCACAGCTTCTTCCGGTCCTTGCGCGGCGGCGGTCCCTCACCGCCGGAGAACACGCCGAGCCCGCCGTAGGAGCCGCCGTAGCCCTGCTGGGGGTAGCCCGGCGCGCCCTGCTGGGGGATGCCCTGTTGCGGGGTGCCCTGCGGCGTGTAGCCCGGTTGCCCGTAGCCGTGGTCCTGCGGGCCCCAGTCGCCCTGGCCGGGCTGGCCGCCCCAGCCGGACTGCCCGTCACCTGGGTAAGTCACCGGCAAACCGTACCCCGCCGGTTCGGTGGACCGGACGTCTCCCGTTAATTCAGCACGCGTTGACTTCGTCACCCGATCGGTCGTAGCCTCGAATTCAACATGCGATGAGGAAATCGGGGGGACATCATGGCCGCACTACCCGATCGGCCGCCCGCGGCAGTCGCCGCGGCCACCGCCGTCGTCGGCGCGCTGATCGCGCTCGTGCTCGGCCTGCTGACGTTCGGCGTCCAGGCCACGTCCCACCCGGACCACGTGCCGCTCGCCGTCGCCGTCGGGGCCGACGCGCCACCGCCGCTGCGCGGGGTCGCCGACAAGCTCGCGGGGTCGGACGCGGCCGAGGTCGACTGGCGCGTCACGACCCCGGCGGAAGGCCGTGACCTGCTGTCCCGCCAGGAGGTCTACGGCGTGCTGGAGCTCGCGCCCGAGGCCGCCACCGTCGTGCTGTCCGGCGCGGTGAACCCGTCCGGCACGCAGGTCGCCCAGCAGGTGCTCGGCGGCGTCGCGCAGGGGTCCGGGCTGCCCGTTCGGGTCGTCACGCTCGACCCGGTGTCGGCCGCCGGCCGCACCGCGCCGCTGGCCGCCGGCGCGCTGT
>NZ_JBHTLK010000131.1:0-19550 GCF_042678885.1 Saccharothrix hoggarensis | reverse complement strand
GCCGCACCGGCCCGGCCCGTCGCGGCCACAGCGCCCGAGCCCGCCGCAGCCACAGCACCGGCCCAGTCCGGGGAGGGCGCGGGCACGGCGTCCGAAGCGGTCGAGGAGGCCCCTCGGGCGGTGGGACGGCGGGTGTCCACCGTCGCCATGGCGGCACGCATCCGGTCCATCCTCAGCGGCTCCGAGCTCGCCCCGACGAGCCGGTCGGCCGACGTGCCCGCGTTGCCGCCCGCGCTCGCCGCGCTGGAGTCGCGGCCCGTCTGGTGGTGCAAGGCGGTCGACCCGGAGCTGACCGTGCCGGACGTGCCGCCCGGCGTGGACGCGCGCGTGGTGCTGCCCGACCGGCCCGAGTTCGACGCGCTCCGCGCCCGCCTGCGTGACGCCGGCGTGCCGTTCCGGTCCGTGCGGCACTGGCTGGAGCAGGAGGAGGTGTGCGCCGACTCGGCCACGGCCTGGCTGTCGGACGTCGGCGGGGTGGTGCCGGAGCGCTGCGACGCGGTCGTCGGCGACGGCGCGCGGGCCGCCCGGCTCGCCTTCTCGATGCTGTGGGACCTGCACGAACCGGTCGACCCGACCGCCGTGCCCGACCCCGTGCCGCTGGAGCGGTTGGTGCCGGCGGACTGGGCGCGGTTCCTGCCGTTCCCCGTGCTCAACCCCGCCCAGGCCCAGGCCGCGCCCCACCTGGTGGACGGCGACTCCCACCTGTTGATCACCGCGCCGACCGGGGCGGGCAAGACGGCGATGGGCATGCTCGCCGTCCTGAAAGCGATCCTGGACGAGGGCCGCAAGGCCGCCTGGCTCGTCCCCCAGCGGTCCCTCACCGACGAGCTGGACCGCGAGCTGGAGACGTGGCGGGCCCAAGGCCTGCGGGTGGAACGGCTGTCCGGCGAGTACGCCGTGGACGTCGAGGCGGTCAAGGCGGCCGACCTCTGGGTCGCCACCACGGAGAAGTTCGAGGCCATCTGCCGCGCGAGCTCGCTCCAGGCGGCGCTGGGCGAGGTCGGCTGCCTGGTCGTGGACGAGATCCACCTCCTCGGCAGCCCCGGTCGCGGCGCGCTGCTGGAAGCCCTGCTGGCACGGGTGCGCGGCGCGGACTCGCCGGTCCGGATCGTGGGCCTCTCCGCGACCGTCTCGAACGCCGCCGAGGTCGCCGAGTGGCTGGAGGCGGACCTGGTGGCCACGACGTGGCGGCCGTCGCGCGTCACGTGGCAGCTGCCGACGATCCCGGCCGCCTCGGGCTTCGCCGCGAACAACCGCCTGCGCGAGCAGGTGGTGCTCGACCTGACCCACCGGCACACCGCCGAGGGCGGCAGCGTGCTGGTGTTCTGCGGCTCGAAGCGCAACGTCCGGTCCACCGCGATGGCGATCGCCGCGGACCGGGGCGCGGCCGTGCACACCGTGGCCGCCGACGACGTGGACGGCCTGACCAGGGTGTGCGCGGAGGTCGGCGTGCGGCTGCACTACGCGGACTACGAGCACAAGCACGCCGCCGAACGGGCGTTCCGGTCACGTGAGGCGGACGTGCTGGTGGCGACGTCCACCGTGGCGGCGGGCGTGAACCTGCCCGCGCGGGCGGTGGTCGTGCGGGACGTGACGATCGGCGGCGAACCGGTCGACACGTCCACCGTGCTCCAGATGTTCGGCCGGGCGGGGCGCATCGGCGCCGGTGAGACCGAGGGCTGGTCGTACCTCGTCGTGGACGAGACGCAGCGCGCCGACTGGCAGACGCGGCTGGTGGCCGGCTACTCGGTGTACTCGCGCATCCGCGACTCGCTGCCCGACCACGTGCTGGCCGAAGTCCTCCAGGGCCGGATCGGGACGGTGGACGACGCGCAGGCGTGGTGGGTGGAGACGCTCGCGCACGCGCAGGGCGACGACGACGTGGAGCCGGTGCAGGAGGCCGCGGAGTTCCTCGTCGCCGAGGGCCACCTGACCTTGGCGGACGGCCGGTTCGCGATCACCGAGCTGGGCCGGCTGACCGCCCGGATGATGGTGTCGACCCACACCGGGCACCGGTTGCGCCGCACGCTCGGCCTCCTGCCCGTGCCGCACGACCCGGACGAGGCCGAGAACGCGCTCAGCCTGGTGCTGTCGGTCGCGGTGCGCGACCTGGCGGGCATCCCGGTGCCGGAGCCGGTGCGGCCCGCCGTCGCCACGGTGATCAAGGCGGGCGGCAAGACGTCGCAGATCACCAACGCGACCTCGGTCAAGGGCCTGGGCTCGCAGACGACCACCGCGCCCGGCGACCTGGCGTGGGCGGCGCTGCTGCTGGCCGCCCGCTCGCCGCACCTGTTCGAGGCGACCCGCACCGGGCGGTCCGGTCGGCGCGTGGCCGGCGGCATCCCGATGAGCACCCTGCACCCCGTGTACGAGCAGGCGCCGCGGTTCCTGGCGTGGCTGGCCGCGCAGGGCGTGCTGGGCACCGTGCACCCGTGGATCGCCGTGGTGGCCGCCGACCTCGACCACCGCGTCCGCTGGCGGACCCTCGCGCCCGGCCGCGGCTCGGGCCGGTTGCTGTGGATGTGCGAGGAGATGGCCACCCGCGCCCACCTGAAGGACGTCGTGCCCGAGCTGTGGCGTTCGGCGGTGGCCCGGGGCGTGCGCGCGCCGGACTGGTCGCCGGGACGGTCGCCGGCGGGCTGCGTCCTCGACCACGCCGGGTACACGGCGCTGCTGCGCGAGCGCACCACGACCTACGACCTGGCCGCGCACGCCGACCGGGCGACCGTCACCGGCGGCACGGGCGCCACGGCCGTCGCGTGGCGCGGCCGGACGTGGACCGCGCCCACGACGTCCGCGGCGACCGTCCCGTACCCGGCGCCCGACGACGAGCCGCCCGACGCGGACACCGGCGTGGCCGTGTTCACCCGGCGCGGCGACTACCGGGCCACCGGCTGGCTGGCCGCCTACACCGCGATCGCCGCGCCCACCGCCACTGGCCCGACCGACGTCCCCACCCCGGCGACGCACCCGTCCCGTCCCCGTCGCGGCCTCGGCAGCCGTCGCTAGCTACGCCGACGCCAGGAACCGGCCCAAGCCGGCGAGCAGCCGGTCGACCTCCGCGTCGGTCGTGTAGGCGGCGAGCCCGATCCGCAGCCCGCCGGCGTCCCCGAGGCCGAGCCACCGGGACGCCTCGATCGCGTAGAACGACCCGGCGGGCGCGTTCACGTCCAGCCCGGCGAGGAACCGGTACGCGTCCGACGCCGGGCGATCGGCGAACGTCACCAGGAGGGTGGGGGTGCGTCGCCGCGCCCGCGACCGCACGACCACGCCCGGCAGCGCGGCCAGCCCTTCCTCGACCCGCTCCCGCAGCCGGTGCTCGTGCTCCCCCACCGCCGCCAGCGACGCCGCGATCCGGGTCCGCCGGTCGCCCTCCGAGGGGACCAGCCCGGCGATGAAGTCCACCGCCGCCGTGCAGCCGGCCAGCAGCTCGTACGGCAGCGTGCCCAGCTCGAACCGCTCCGGCACGGCGTCCGACGACGGCAGCAGCTTGTCCGGTCGCAGGTCCGACAGCACGTCCGGCCGTCCCGCCACCACGCCGCAGTGCGGGCCGAAGAACTTGTACGGCGAGCAGGCGAAGAAGTCCGCGCCGATCGCGTCGACGTCGACCGGCTGGTGCGCGGTGTAGTGGACGCCGTCGACGTAGAGCAGCGCGCCGCGGGCGTGCACCAGGTCCGCGATCTCCGCCAGGTCCGGACAGGTGCCGATCAGGTTCGACGCCGCCGTCACGGCCACCAGCCGGGTCCTCGGCGACAGCGCCGCGGCGACGTCCGCCGGCGTCAGCTCGCCGCTCTCGGGGTCGAACCGGACCCACCGCACCACGGCCCCCACCGCCGACGCCGCCTGCACCCACGGCCGCACGTTGGCGTCGTGGTCCAACCTGGTCACCACAACCTCGTCGCCGGGCCGCCACGTAGTGGCCAGCGTGCGGGCGAAGTCGTAGGTCAGCTGGGTCATGCTGCGCCCGAACACGACACCTCCCGGCGACGCGCCGAGCAGGTCGGCCACGGCCCGCCGGGCGTCGAGGACGATCGCGTCCGCGGTGCGCTCGGCGGCGGTGACCGAGCCCCGGTTCGCCAGGGACGAGGTCATCGCGCCGCGCACGGCGTCCGCGACCGCGGCGGGCACCTGCGACCCGCCGGGGCCGTCGAAGTGGGCCGTCCCGGAGGCCAGCGAGGGGAACCGGGCGCGGACGGAGTCGACGTCGTAGGTCATGCCACCACTGTGACGGCCGGCGCTGGTCCACATCGGACCTCGGTGACCCGGATCACGTTCCCTATTGACATCGGTCGGACCCGCGCGCAACCCTCGTGGAAGCGCTCTCACGGACGAGGCGGTCGTTTCCGCCACGTCCGCCGCGCTCGCCCCCCGGCTGCCCTGAACCGGCCGGGAGGTCGGACACCTGCCCTGCACGGAGGAGTCGCACTGATGCGCATCCGAACGAAGTGGTCGAGCGCGCTGGTCGCGCTGGCCGCTGTCGCCACGGCGGTCACCGCCGCCGGCACACCGGCCGCGGCCATCGGCCCCGACCTGCTGCCCCTCACCGTCACCAACAACAGCGGGCGGTCGGAGGCCGTCCACCTGTACGTCCTCGGCACCGACATCCGGCCCGGCGGCCGGCTCGGCTACGTCAACCAGGCGGGCACGTTCACGCCGTGGCCGGCCGGCTCGAACCCGCCCGTGCCCGCGCCGGACGTGTCGATCGCCGGGCCCGCCAACGGCGGCAGCGTCACCCTGCGCGTGCCGCGGTTCATCTCCGGCCGCGTCTACATGTCGTTCGGCGAGAAGCTCAAGTTCTTCCTCACGCCGGACGGCCTGGTGCAGCCCGCGCCGTGGGCGTCGGGCGACCCGAACCACAACATCCTGTTCGACTGGAGCGAGTTCACCTACAACGACGCGGGTCTGTGGCTGAACAGCTCCCAGGTGGACATGTTCGCGGTGCCGCACGCGGTCACCGTGACGGGCGCGAGCGGCGTCACCAAGAAGACCGGCGAGCTGGTCGCCAACGGCCGCGACAACGTGTTCAACGGCCTGCGCAACCAGCCGGGCTGGGCGAACACCGTCCGCACCCGGTCCGACGGCACGGTGCTGCGCGCGCTCGCGCCCGGCAAGGCCGCCGACGTCGGCCTGTTCGACCGCGCCTACCTCGACCCGTACATCACGCAGGCGTGGAACGCGTACACGACGAAGACGCTGACCGTGGTGCCGTTCGGCGACCGGCCGGACATCCGGTACTTCGGCCGCACGTCGGGCACCACCATGAACTTCACCAACTCCGCCGGGCAGCACGTGGCCTCGTTCGCCAAGCCGTCCACGTCCAACGTGTGGGGCTGCGACGGCGCCCTGCACGCGCCCAACGACCAGGTCGTCGGCCCGATCGCGCGGACCCTGTGCGCGGCGCTGCACCGCTCCACGCTCGGCACCATCGACACCCAGCCGGGCGGCGGTCCGGCCGACTTCTACAAGGGTTCGATCACCAACAACTACTCGCGGCTGGTGCACCAGAACATGGTGGACGGCAAGGCGTACGGCTTCGCGTTCGACGACGTGCAGGCGCAGGAGTCCTTGGTGCACGACGGCGACCCGCGTGCGGCGGGCATCATCCTGACCCCGTTCACGGGCGGCGGCACCACTCCCCCGCCCAGCACGACCAGCCGGATCGTCAGCGCGTGGCACGGCAAGTGCGTCGACGTGCCGAACTGGAACTTCAACGACGGCCAGCGCCTGATCGTGTGGGACTGCACCGACGGCACCAACCAGAAGTGGGAGTGGACCGGCGGCACGCTGCGCACGCAGAACAACAAGTGCATGGACGTCGCCTGGGGCTCGACCGCGAACGGCGCGGCCGTCCAGATCGCGACGTGCAGCGGCAACCCGGCGCAGCAGTTCGTGCTGACCGCGGCGGGCGACCTGGTGAACCCGCAGGCGAACAAGTGCGTCGACATCGCGGACTGGAACCCGGCCAACAACGCGGTCCTGCAGATGTGGGAGTGCGGCGGCACGGCGAACCAGAAGTGGCGGCGCGGCTAGCCGCCCGGCCGTACGACCCCGGACGCGGCGCGGTCTCTCCCACCGCGCCGCGTCCGGCCCGCTCACAGGTGTTCCCGGAACCACCCGCCGGCCAGTCGGGCGACCTCGGCCAGCGCGCCCGGTTCCTCGAACAGGTGGGTCGCGCCGCGGACCACCTCGATCCGGTGCGGCGCCGTCAGCCGCTCGGCCGCCGCGCGGTTCAGGTCGAGCACCTCCTCGTCCCGGCTGCCCACGACCAGCAACGTCGGCGCGCGCACGCGGCCCAGCGCCCGACCGGCGAGGTCCGGTCGCCCGCCACGCGACACCACGGCCCTGACCAGGTACGTCCCGGCCGCCGCGACCAGGGCCGCGGCCGCGCCGGTGCTCGCGCCGAACAGCCCGACCGGAAGACCCCTGGTCACCCGGTGGCGTGACGTCCACTCGACCGACGCGGCCACCCGCTCGGCCAACAACCCGATGTCGAACCGCAGGTGGCCCGTGACGCGGTCCTCGCGCTCCTCGCGGTCGGTCAGCAGGTCGAGCAACAGGGTGGCGTACCCGTCGCGGCGCAGCGACTCGGCGACGGCCCGGTTGCGCCCGCTGTGCCGCGAGCTGCCCGACCCGTGCGCGAACACCACCACCCCGGCCGGGTCGTCCGGCACCCCGAGGTCGGCGGCCAGGTCCACGCCCCACGCGTCAACCGACACCGCCGTCGTGCCGCTCGTGGTCATGCGTCACGGGTTCACCGGCACGCGCCACGCCAAACGGCCCGCCTAGTCCACCGGTTCGTCCTCCGGGTTGCCGCCGGCGAGGGCGGCGAGCACGTCCAGCGCGGCGGTCAGGACGGGTGTCGACGCGGACGCCAGGGCGAGGCGCACGGCGTTCGGCGCGTGCCCCGGAGCGACGGCGAACGCGGCGGCCGGCGTGACCGCGATGCCCCGGCGCGCGGCGGCGGCCACGAACGCCTCGGCCCGCCACCGCTCCGGCAGCCGCCACCAGCAGTGGTACGCACCGGGGTCGGCCCGCAGGTCGAAGCCCGCCAACCTCTCCCGCACGAGCCGCTGCCGCTCCGCCGCGAGCACCCGCTTCCGGTCCACAACGGACTCGACGGTGCCGTCGGCGAGCCAGCCCGAGGCCGCGGCGACCGCGAAGTGGCCCGCCGCCCACCCGCCGGACCGCGCCGCCGCCGCGACCCGCTCCACCAGGTGCTCGGGCGGCACGGCGAAGCCGAGCGTCAACCCCGGCGCGAGGCGCTTGGACAGGCTGTCGACGACGGTCGTGCGCTCGGGCGCGAGCGGCGGCAGGTCGGGTCCGAGGAACGCGTAGATGGCGTCCTCGACGACCTGGACGTCCAACTCCCGCACGGTGTCGGCGAGCTCGGCGCGCCGCCGGTCCGGCATGGTGGTGCCGAGCGGGTTGTGCAGGATCGGCTGGAGGTACACGGCGCGCACGCCGGCCGCCCGGATCGCGCCCGGCACGACACCGGCGTCGTCCACGGCCAGCGGCACCAGCGTGACGCCCAGCCGCGTCGCGATCGCCTTCACCGCCGGGTACGTGACGGCCTCCACGCCGAGCCGCCCGCCGACGGGCACCAGCGCCGACACCGCGGCCGCGATCGCCTGCCTGCCGTTGCCGGTGAACAGCACGCGACGGGGCTCCGGCGCCCACCCGCCCCGCGTCAGCAGCGCCGCCGCTCCGGCCCGCGCCTCGGCAGTGCCACGCACACCGATCGGGGTGAGCGCGTCGCCCAGCCCACCGCCCAACCCGCCACCCAACCCACCGCCCTGCCCACTGCCCTGCCCACTGCCGAACCCGCCGCCCTGCCCACCGCTCTGCCCGTCGCCGACGAGCCGGCGCAGCCCCGGCGCCAGCAGCTCCGCCTGGTCCGGCAGCACGCAGAAGTTCAGCTCCAGGTCCACCCGCGCGCTCCCCGGTTCGCCCAGGGCGGGCTCGGCCGGTGGCGCGGCGCGCACGAACGTCCCCCGGCCCACCTCGCCGACCGCCAGACCACGCCGGACCAGCTCGCCGTAGACGCGGGCCGCCGTCGACCCCGCGATGCCGTGCCGGCGGGCGAACCGGCGTTGCGGCGGCAGGCGGTCGCCCGGCTTGAGCCGACCCGCCGCGATGTCGGCGGCGATCCGGTCGGCGATCACCCGGTAGTCGCGCACGAGCCCACCCCACATTGCACCGAGAGCATTGTTCTTATTGCACCGGGCATCGTCGCGTTCCTAGGCTTCGGACGTCAACGGACCGAGGGGGCCTCATGCGCGTGGGCGACATCGACATCTCGTACGACGACCAGGGTGACGGGCTGCCGGTCGTGCTGGTGCACGGCCACCCGTTCGACCGCTCGATGTGGGCGCCCCAGGTCGCCCGCCTCGCCCCACGTCACCGGGTCATCACCGCTGATCTGCGGGGATTCGGCGAGACGACGGTGGTGCCCGGCAAGACCCCGCTGGGCGTGTTCGCGGACGACCTGTTCGGGCTGCTCGACCGGCTCGGCGTCGAGCGCGCGGTGTGGTGCGGGCTGTCGATGGGCGGCCAGATCGTCATGGAAGCGCACCGAGCGCGCCCCGAGCGGGTCCGCGGGCTGATCCTCGCCGACACGTTCCCGGAGGCCGAGACGCCGGCCGGCCGCGCGGCCCGGCACGCGGCGGCGGAACGCGTGCTCCGCGAGGGCATGGGCCCGTACGCCGACGAGGTGCTCGACAAGATGATCTCGCCCACCAACGTCCGCGCCCTGCCCGACGTGGCGGCCCACGTGCTGCGGATGATGCGCGGCACGTCACCGGAGGGCGCCGCGGCGGCCTGGCGCGGGCGGGCGGAACGGCCCGACTACCTCGACTCGCTGTCCCGCGCGACCGTGCCCGCGCTGGTCGTCGTCGGCGAGGAGGACAAGTTCACGCCGGTCGACGTGGCCCGGCGGATGCACGCCACCATCCCCGGTTCGACGCTCGCCGTGATCCCCGGCGCGGCCCACCTGCCGAACCTCGAACGGCCGGCCGAGTTCACCGACGCGGTGGAGCGGTTCCTGGCCACCGTGGCCTGACCCCGACCGGCGCGGCCCCGCTCAACCCCCGACCCACTCGGCCCCGACCCGCCCGGCCCACGGCCCACCCAGCCGACGCCCCCGCGCCCGACCCTCGCTCTCCGGCTCAGCCGCGGCCGGCCGATCACCGGCCTGCCGATCACCCATCCGCCCGCCACCGGCAGACCGACCACCGATCTCGGGGCCCCCGCCTCGCCGATCACCGCCCTGCCGCTCACCGGTTTGCCGGTCGGGGGTCCGCCGGCCACCGCACAGGAGCCCGTCACCGAGCAGACCCGCCCCGACCGGCCGCACCACCGCAGCGCCCAGCTGCTCCGCGCACCAGGCGGCCGTCGGGCGGCGGCGGACCGACAAGGACGTCATCAGCGACAGCAGCCGGACCAGGTCGTCCGGCAGGTCGGCCGGCACCTCGGGCGGCCGGTGCAGCCGGGCCACGGCGGCCTCCACCCGATCGCTGCCGCCGTACTCGCGCCGACCCGTCAGGCACTCCAGCAGCACGAGCCCGAGCGCGTAGACGTCCGCGGCCGGCCCGACCTCCTCGCCGCGGACCTGCTCCGGGGCCAGGTAGCCGGCGGTCCCCAGGACCATCCGCGTGTCGGTGAGCCTGGTCGCGTCGAGCGAGCGGGCCAGGCCGAAGTCGGCCAGGTAGGTCACGCCCGTCCGGTCGAGGAGGATGTTCGCCGGCTTCACGTCGCGGTGCACGACGCCGTTCTCGTGCACGTGGGCGAGCGTGTCGGCGAGCCGGTGGCCGAGCGCGCGGACCGTCACGTGCGACAGCGGGCCGTCGTCCAGCCGTTCGGCCAACGTCATGCCCTCGACCAACTGCAACACGACGAACGACATGCCGCCGCAGTCGCCGACGTCGTAGACGGACACCAGTCCGGGGTGCGAGAGGCCGGCCAGCGTGCGGACCTCGCGGTCGAACCGCGTGCCGCCGACGTCGTCCCGGGCGTCGACCAACTTCACCGCGACGTACCGGCGGAGCAGCACGTCCCACGCCCGGTGGACCTCGGCCATCCCGCCCGCGCCGAGCTTGCCCGCCAACCGGTAACGCCCCGCCAACACGCGGTTCTCGGTGGACAGCGACATGGCACCGCCCTTCCTCACACCGGTCCGGACGCACCGAGTTCCCGCACCACCGGACCGGCAAACGCCGATCAGGACGATCGTTACTACGCCGAATGGACGAGCGCGCGCCCGTGCGCGCTCCACCAATCGGCGCGAAACCGCCGCCTCGACCCCCCGACGTGAGACCGCGAGCTCGACCCCCGACGTGAGACCACCGGCTCGACCCCACGGCGTGAGGGATTGCGGGCTCGACCCCACGGGGTGAGACCACCGGCTCGACTACCCCGAGCGTTGGAACCCCCGGCGGGACCACCACCGCGACGCTCCCGGCACCGGACCACCCAGCGCGAGCCGCCGCTCCAGCAGCCGCATCGACACACCCGCACCGACACCCGCGAGGGCGGCACGCCGCGGCCCGCTCCCGCCGCCGACCCCCGTCACCCGCCGCCGAACAGCTCCGGGTACGCGCGCAGCGTCGCCACGCACTGCTCCTGCCCCGGGCAGCTCCGCAGCAGCTTCACCTCCGGCGGCACGGTCACCTGGGCCGGGGGCGCGGTGGCACCGCCCGGCCACTGCACCGAGATCGCCAACGACGACGCGTTGTTGGTGTACGACTTCTCCATCAGCGACCGGTCGCCGTTGACGACGTTCACCACGTCGTACCGCCCGGACGGCACGTCGCTGATGTCGAGCCACTGGAAGTCGACGGTGTGCAGGTAGTCGTCGCCGTACCCGACCGAGATGCCCTGCACGACGGTCAACGCCTCCGGCGCGTGGTGGCCGCACCGGTTCATCCGCAGCGTCTCCGCCAGCTCCGCCGCCGGCCCGCTCCCGCTGCCCGGGCGGTTGAGGAGGAGGTCGTTGGTGGCGTAGCGGTCGCCCAGGCAGAAGCCGTTCTTCCGGTCCGTCACCACCGTGTCGCCCTCGGGCGTGCGCAGCTGGAAGTGCTCGAAGTCCAGCAGGTGCCAGTGGGCGTGCGACGGCGCCGGCTCGTAGTACATCGTCGCCGGTATCCCGTGCTGCGCCTCCCCGTACGACGCCGGGATCGAACGGTCCACAGCGGACTGGAACGCCTGCCGCGCCGTCATGCGCGGGTGGTTCGCCGACGCCCGGCTGCCGTAGATGAGCAACGGACCGTCGCCGATGTTGTCCGCCGATGTGGTGAACCGCAGCCGGACCGCGCCACCTCCCTGGGCCGACGCCACGCACTCCCCGTTCGGGGCCCAGCGGTCGACGACCAGGCAGACGTCCCAGTCGTGGCACCGTGAGGGGTTGCCCGAAAAACCGCCCGCGCACCCCACCGGCGCCTGCCGCAGGTCCGGCAGCAGCACGGTGTCCCCCGCCTGCGCGTGCGACGGCCCCACCAACACCGCCACGAGCAACGCCGTGGCGGACAGGGCCGCGTACCTCCGCACCATCGTCCTCAGTCCGTCCGATTGTCACAATGATCCACACACCACCGTAGTGACGGATCGAACCGCGACGCGCCCAACACTCGCGATTTCACTCGATCGACTGAGGCGCAAGGGAAATCGACCACCCGGACCCTAACCTTCACCGCGATCGCGCACGGGTGCGCGTCATCCGCGACTGGAGGTGGGTCCGATCGACAAGGGAACTGGCGGCGCCGTGACGATGGTGTGCGGCACCAGACCGGAGCTGATCAAACTCGCCCCGCTGATCCGGCTGATGGGGTCGAGCGCGACCGTCGTCTACACCGGACAGCACTACGACACCGCGATGTACCACCGCATCCGCCGGGACATCGGCCAACCCGGCCGGTTCCACGAGCTGGCGGTGGGCGGCGGACGGCGCGGCGCGCAGCTCGGCGCGGCGGTCGCGGCGGTGGACGAGGTCCTGGACCGGCACCCGACGCGCGCCGTGATCGTGCAGGGCGACACGACGTCCGCGCTCGCGGGCGCGTTGGCGGCCAACGCGAACGACGTCCCGCTGGTGCACGTCGAGGCGGGGCTGCGCAGCTACGACCGGGCGATGCCGGAGGAGCACAACCGGGTGGCCATCGACCACCTCGCCGACCTGTGCTGCGCGCCCACCGCGCTCAACCGCACGAACCTGCTCGCCGAGAGCGTCCCGGACGAGCGGATCGCGATCACCGGCAACACGGTGGTGGAGGCCCTGGTCTCGGCGCTCCCGGGGCACGCCGAGGAGGCCGTGGTCCTGGCCGCGCACCGGCTGGAGCGCGACGGCTACGTGCTGGCCACGATCCACCGCCCGGAGAACGTGGACGACCGCGGCAACCTGGAGACGATCCTCCGCGAGCTGAACCGGCTGCCGCTGCGGGTCGTGCTGCCGCTGCACCCGCGCACGGCCAAGCGCGTCGAGGCGTTCGGCCTGACCGCCCTGCTGGACCGGCTCACGGTGGTCGAGCCGCAGGCGTACCCGGCGTTCCTGGCGCTCGCCCGCGGCGCGGCCGTGGTCGTGTCGGACTCCGGCGGCATCCAGGAGGAGGTGAGCGTGCTGAAGCGGCCGGTGGTCGTGGTCCGCCGCAGCACCGAGCGCCCCGAGATCGAGGGCACGTTCGGCACGCTCGTCCCGCCGGGGCCCCGGCTCACCGCGGAGGTGCTGCGGTGGCTGGACGACGTGGCGGGCCACCGCGAACGGCTGGAGCACATCCCGTCGCCGTACGGCACGGGCTCGCCGTCGGCCCGGATCGCCGCCGCGCTCCGCCGGCTGGTGGGCGGCGACCCGGTGGCGGTCAGCCCGGAACCGGTTGTGGTGCCCCCTCCAGCGTCGCGACGACCCGCTGCGCGAGTCCCACGCTCGAGTTCCAGCTCGTGACGTCCGGGTAGACGTGCGCGGTGGTCGCCAGCAGCAACGGCGTGCCGGCGACCACCACGGGCGGGCGGCGCGCCAGGTACCCGAGCGGGTACACCGGCTCCACGAACGGGGCCTTGAACACCCGGACCTCCTCCACGTCCGCCGCGTCGAGCGCCGGGTGCAGCGTCAGCAGCTGCGCGGTCCAGCGCGCCGCGATCGCCGTGTCGTCCTCCTGGAACAGCGCGGACTCCCGGTCGGTGTACCGCATCGCGTAGACGAGGTGCCGCCCGTAGTACGGCTCCACGCCGGCGAGCGGCGTCATCTGGATCAGGCCGTCGAAGTCCGTGCCGGACCGCACGACCGGCGTCCAGTAGTGCCCCGACAGCGGGCGGCGCAGGAAGAACAGCGCGTTCACCACGCCCTGGTACGGCAGCCGCACGTCCGGCAGCCGCGCGGCCAGGTCGTCGTCCGCGAGCTGCCGCAGCTGGGGCAGCGGGAGCGTCGACACGGCGCGGTCCGCCGACACGACCTCGCCGCCGGGCAGTTCCAGCCGCACGCCGTCGCCGACGCCGATCCGCCGCACCGGGGCGTCGAGCCGCACCTCTCCGCCACCGGCCTCGATCGAGGCCCTCAGCGCGTCGATGACGGTCCGGTAGCCGCCGTCGGGGTACCCGCGCACCGCCACGGCCCCCTCGCGCCCCAGGCGCTGCCACAGGTACAGCGCGGGCACGTCACCGAAGCGCGCGCCGAACTTCGCGCCGAACAGCGGCGCGAGGAGCAGTTCCCACACCCGGTCGCCGTAGAGGCCGCGCAACCAGTCCTCGGTGCGCGTGCCGTCGAGGTCCTTGCCGCGGCCCAACCGGCGCAGCAGCACGGAGACCGCGCCGAACCTCAGCCGGTCGACGACACCCAACGGGGTGAACCTGAGCAGGTCGAGCGCGGTGTTGAACGGGAAGTCCCGGCCGTCCACGACCATGCCCATCCGCGTGCGGCGCCACGTGATCGAGTCGCGCAGGCCCAGCTCGTCCAGCAGGCCGAGCAGGTGGTCGTCGGTCGGCATGACGCAGTGGTAGAAGCGCTCGACCCAGCGGTCGCGCCAGGGGAAGAACGTGCCGAGCCCGCCGAGCTGGTCGCTGCCCTCCAGCAACGTCACCCGCGCGCCCGCGCGCACCAGCCGGTGGGCGGTGGCCAGGCCGCAGATCCCGCCGCCGACCACCGCCACGTGCCCGTGGTCCGGGGCTACCTCCGCGCCCATCACAGCGCCCGGTACGGCGCGGGTGCGAGCCGGTCGCGGGCCAGGAGCTTCAGGTACTGCCCGACGGTCCGCGCGATCCGGATCTTGCTCGGCCCCTGCTTGCGGTCGTAGCGCAGGGTCAGCGGCACCTCGGCCACGACCGGGCGGCAGTGCCGCAGCTTCAGCAGCAGCTCCACCATGCACGCGAACCCGCGCTCCTCGATCAACCGCTCGCCCCAGTGGCCGGCGGCGCGGGCGAGCAGGCTGACCCGGTAGGCCCGGAAGCCGCTGGTGAAGTCGCGGACGCCGTCGACCCGCAGCACGCGGCGGAACAGCACCGCGGCGCCGCGCGACAGCAGCCGGCGCAGCGGTGGCGCGGTGGCGTCGTCGCCGCCGTCCACGAACCGGGAGCAGATCACCACGTCCGCGCCGGCGGCGATCTCGCCCCGCAGCACCCGGATCAGTTCCGGGTCGTGGGTGTCGTCGGCGTCCATCACGACGACGACGTCCTCCTGGGCGGCCTCGGCCAGCACCGCGCGCAGTCCTGATTGGACGGCTTGACCGAGGCCGAGGTTGACCGGGTGGCTGACGAGCCGGACGTCGAGGCCGGGCCAGCCCGCCTTGGCGATCTCGTCGGTGCCGTCGGACGACCCGTCGTCCACGACCCAGGCGGTGAGCTGTTCGGTGAGCGCGACCTCGGCGAGCCGGCGCAGCAGCGGCGGCAGGGAGGCGGCTTCGTTGTAGGCGGGCAGCACGACGTGGGCTCGGGCGTGTGTGCGCCTCGCGTCGGAACGGGCCGGTCCGCCCCGTTCCGACGTGGTGCGCACGTCGCCTTCATCGACGGTCAAAGGGCCCCATTTCACTTGGTGGTGGATGGCGGGTCAGAATTATTCGCCTCCGCACCGCGACTAGATTCGACCACCCCGCGGGTATCCGGTCGCACGGCCGGATGAATTCTCACGGGTAACGAGAACTGAAGATCACCGGAAAGGGGAATAGTGCTCACCGAAAGAGTGAACTAAACGTCCAGGCCGCCGCTCGGCGTGCCCGAACTGCGCCGGAATCCCCGTTCGACTGATCTCGAACGGGTGATCCATACCGAGTGACCAGTGCGCGTTGACCAGTATCGAGTTCGTGGTGGGAAGGACGTCGTCCGAATGTGGTGTGTTGTGGACGGGACACGCTCGGTCCAGGGCGGTCCGAGGTGAACGGCGCGGGGTCGACGACCACCTCGCCCCCGGTGTCGCGGTGGCGGCACCCGAAGCCGAGGTCGAAGCCGCGTGAGGCGGTCGAGCCGGACCTGCTCCGCCGGGTGAACGCGGTGGCGGTGCTGCTCGGCGCGGTCGACGTGACGGCGGTGGCCGTCGTGACCGCGCGGTTCCCGCTCGACTGGCGGTGGACCGCGGTGGTGGCCGCGGCGCTGCTGGGCGTGCGGGCCGCGTGCCGGCTGTACCGGCGGCGGCTGTGGCTGTCCTGGTTCCACGACCTGCCGCGCTCCGCCGGCGCGACCGCCGTGGCGTTCGCCCTGGTCACGCTGGTCGGCCTGCTCGGCCTGGCGGGCGGCGACCTCGGCGCGGCCGTCGCGGCGCAGTGGGCGGTGCTGGGTTTCGCCGGGCTGAGCGAACCGGCGCGGCTCGCCGTGTTCGCCTTCGGCCGCTGGTGCCGCCGCCGGTTCCACCGCTGCGACCGCACGCTCGTGGTCGGCGCCGGGAAGGTCGGCGTCGACCTGGTGGGCGCGATGCTCGCGCACCCCGAGTTCGGGTTGCGCCCGGTCGGGTTCGTCGACCCGGAGCCCGCGCTCGACCGCGCCGCGCTGCCGGTGGACCTGGTGGACGAGGACCTGGCCGACGCGATCACACGACTGGGTGTCGGCACGGTGGTGCTGGCGTTCTCGCACGCCCGCGAGTCGTCCGTGGTCGACTCGGCCATCACCGCGCACCGGCTGGGCTGCACCACCCTGGTCGTGCCCCGGATGTTCGAGCTGTACCAGGACGGGCCCGACATCGAGCGGCTGCGCAGCTACCCGCTGATGCGGCTGGGCACCGCGCCGACCAGCAGGCCGAGCTGGTGGGTCAAGCGCGCGATGGACGTGGTGCTGGCCGCCGTCGCGCTGGTCGTGCTGTCCCCGGTGATCGCGCTGTGCGCCCTGGCCGTGCTGCTGGAGAGCGGCCGACCGGTGATCTTCCGACAGGTCCGGGTGGGTATGGATGATCAGCCTTTCGTGCTCTACAAGTTGCGCAGCGTGAGAATGCAAGGGGAAGACGATTCCCAAGTCACCTGGTCGGTGGTCGGCGATCGGAGGGTCGGACCGGTCGGACGATTCCTGCGCGGCACTTCTTTGGACGAACTGCCGCAGTTGTGGAACATCCTGCGGGGCGACATGTCGATCGTCGGGCCGCGCCCGGAACGACCGGGTTTCGTTCGCGAGTTCTCGGCCATCCACGAGCTATACTGGGCCCGCCACCGGGTTCCGACGGGATTGACCGGGCTCGCGCAGGTGCACGGCCTGCGGGGCGACACCTCGATTGTCGACAGGTCCCGGTACGACAACTACTACATAGCCAACTGGTCGTTGTGGCTGGACGTCAAAATCCTGTTGCAGACGGTGGGTGAGCTGTTGTGCCGAAGGAATCGCTGAACCGGCGACCGCGCCGGGTGCTCGGCTTGTTGTGCGCCGCCGCGCTGCTGATCCCGGGCGCGGGGTGCACCTTCGACGCCGCGTCCGGCCAGGCCAAGCCGCCGGACCCGCTGGCGCCGCCGCCGAGGCCCGCCGCGCCGTGCGGCTGGTGGTACGGCATCGGCGAGCCGCCCAGCGCGGCCGACATCACGTTCGCCGCGCAGCACTACGACCTCGTCGTGCTCAACGCGACCGAGCTCGCGGCCATGCGCCGGCTGAAGTCGTTGAACCCGAAGATCAAGGTGCTGGTCTACAAGGACTTCTCCAGCGCCCGGAACTACCCCGGCGCGGTGATCGGCGACGCGGACGCGCCGCTGCTGCCCACCGGCGTGGGCTACTTCAAGGCCCAGCGGGAGAGCCCGCACTGGTTCGCGCAGGACAGCGCCGGTCACCGGATCGAGTGGAAGACGTACCCGAAGCACTGGCAGATGACCGTGTGGGACCCCACCTACCAGAAGGCGTGGGCCGAGGCCGTCACCGCCGAGGTCGTGCGCGAGGGCTGGGACGGGGTGCTGGCGGACAACGACTTCAACTCGCTGAAGTACTACTCGTCCGCCGTGCTGAAGGGCGCGCGGGACGCGGCCGAGTCCGACCGGATCATCCGCGAGGGCATGGACGCGTTCCTCACCACGGCGGGCGACTCGTTGCAGCAGGCCGGGAAGATGCTGATCCCCAACCTGTCCGAGTCGCACCTCACCCCCGGCCGGTGGTCGGCGCACTCCCGGTACGACGGCGCGATGGAGGAGAACTTCGGCCTCCGGGACACCGGAACGGGTGAACTCCTCACCTTCAAGGGCAACGAGTGGAAGGAACTCCGGTCACAGGCCGCGCTCGGCGAGTCCTGGCTGCTGCTGATCACCCACACCAAGGGCACGCGGGAGGAACGGGTCGGCTACGCCACCGCGGCGTTGCTGGCGAGCCCGCACACGTGCTGGTCGGGCGCCACGACGCGGGACTACCGCCACCCGGACTGGTCGCGGTACCAGGACTCTCGGCTCGGAGAGGCGACCGAGACGGCGAACCGCCTGCCGTCCGGCGTGTGGGACCGGCGGTTCACGGGCGGGTACGTGGCGGTGAACCCGACCGGCCGGATCGCGACGGTGACGCCGCCGCCGGGGCTGGTCAACTTCGACGGCGGCGCGCCCGCGCCGCCCGCCGTGAACATCGGGGCCGGCGACGCGCTGATCCTCGTGAAGCCCGGCAGCCCACCCGCGACCACGGCCACCACCAGCCCGACCGCGCCGTCGACCACGACCACCACCGCCCCGAGCACCACGACGACCACGGCCACCACGACGACGACGGCCACGGTCACGACGACGGCGACTGCGACTGCGACAGCGACGACGACACCGACCAGGACCACCACCACAGCCCCGCCGGGGCCCAACCCGACCACCACCACGTCGACGACCACACCGCCGCCACCCACGACGACGCCGGTGGTGCCGCCGACCACTACTCCACCGGCGCCGACCCCATGAGGTGGCGGTAGAGGTCGAGGTGGCGGCGGGCGCACACGTCCGGCGCGAACCGCTCCCGGGCCCGTTCGGCGAGGAGGCGACCGGTGCGGCCGGGGTCGGGATCGGCGAACAACTCCCGCAACCGCGTCGCCAACTGCCCGACGTCACCCGGCGCCGCCAGCAAACCACCGGCCCAAGCCTCGTTGGCACGGGACTCGCCGACACCCGGCTCGCCGGCACAGTGCGCGCCGACACCGGGCGCGCCGGCGTAATCCTCGCCCGCACCGGGCGCGCCGACGCGCAGCACGCCTGGCGCACCCTCCCGCGGCCGGGCGTCGACACCCCGACCGGGGTCATCGGCGATCAGGCCGGCGTCATGCCCCACCACCGGCAGGCCGCCGGAGGTCGGGCCGCCGAGGCCGAGACCGGCCGTGCCGTGGCCTGCCGTGCGGACACCGGCCGTGCCGTGGCCTGCCGTGCGGACACCGGCCGTGCCAAGACCGAGGGCGGCGAGGCCAGCGGTGCCGAGGTCGGCGGGGGCAGGAGCGGTGGCGGAGGCGAAACCGGGGGCGCCGAGCATGTCGGCCACGCCGCCGGTGTCGGTGGCCACCACGGGCTTGCCGGCGGCCATCGCCTCGGCCACCACCAACGGTTGTTGCTCCATCAGGGACGGCAGGACCAGGGCGTCGTGGTGGCGCAGCAGGTCCGGCACGTCGGCGCGGAACCCGAGGAACGTCACCCGGCCCTCCAACGCACGCGCCCGCACCTCCGCCGCGGCACGTGCCGGCCCGTCCCCGACGACGGTCAGCGTGGCGTCGGGCGGCATCACGTCGGGCCTCGCCAGGGCGTCCAGCAGCACGTCCAAGCCCTTGCGCTCGACCAGCAGGCCGACGAACACGAGCCGCCGCACCGGTCCCGTCGGCGGCTGGACGTGGGCCAGGTCCACGCAGTTGTCGATGTGCGTCACCCGATCGGCGGGCACGCGCAGCCTGGTGGTCAGGAACCGGCCCATCGCCGGCGCGGGCACGACGGTCCGGTGCACGGCGCGGGCCACCACGGCGTCGGCCGCCAGGACGACCCGCGTGTACGCCGAAGGCCCTGCGGCGCGGGGAACGCCCCGGAACCACGGTTCGGCCACGTCGTCGGGCACGCCGTGGTACGTGTGGACGACCTTGATCCCGGACCGGCGCAGACCGGCGGCGACCAGCCCGGCCCGCCGATCGGCCGCGTGCACGACGTCCGGCCGCCACGCCCGCAGCGCCGCCCGCGCCC
>NZ_JBHTLK010000130.1:0-19633 GCF_042678885.1 Saccharothrix hoggarensis | reverse complement strand
TGCTGGGCCTGGCGGCCGACGCGATCGGCGCGGGCCGGCTGACCGAGGCCCGGCGACTGCACGCGAGGGTGGAGCCACGCGGATGGCGCAGCCGGGTCCGCCACCAGTGGGTGGCCGCCGAGATCGAGTTGGCCGGCGGTCACGCGGAGCGGGCCGTCGGTCCGGCGGAGGTGGCGGCGGCGACCGCGCGCGAGGCCGGCGCGACGCGGCACATCCTCAAGTCCGACCTCGTCCTGGGGACGGCGCTCGTGGTCTGGGGGACACCCGAAAGCGTTGACAGGGGCGTCCGATTGCTGCACTGTGACCTAAATCACACTGACCAGAGAGGGCTTTTCTCGTTGCACTGGCCGACGGGGCTCGTGCTGGCAAACGTCCTGGCAGACCGCAGTATTGCGGACGCGGGAAACGTGAAGGACAGCTTCGAAAACGCTCTGAGCTGCGTGTTGCGCAGAGCGGACCCCCTCGGCCGACGTCTCGCCGTCCAATCCCCGTGGATCCCGAGTCCGCTGCTCCGTTCCGGGGAACCCCCGAACGCAGACCCTGAGACGAACTTCTTGACGGATTAAGCACCGGATCGTGTCAAGGTTCGGCCTCTAGCGTCCGATAGGGGATGTGGAACGTCACTCGGCTGCAGGAAGGAGTCCCCGTGACCACGGTCCTTATTTGCGACGACCGGCGCAGTGTGCGGGAGGGTCTCACCCGCGTGATGTCGGCTGTCCCCGGGGTTAGCCGCATCGACTGCGTAGCGCACGGTGACGAGTTGTTGGCTCGGTTCTCTCGGCAGCCGGTCGACGTCGTACTGGTTGGCACCCAGCGCGCCGTCCCGACCGGGGTCGAAGCGACCCGACGACTCGTCTCGGCCAACCCGCAGGCAAACGTCATCGTCTTCGGCGCGCCGGACGACGCGGGCAGCATCGCCGCGGCGATCGCCGCGGCGCCCGGGGCTACCTCCGCTGGGACGCCTCGCGCCCCGAGCTGGTGGCCGCGCTGGCGCACACCCTCGCGAGCACCAGCGTGCCCGCGCCGCGCCAGCCGTCGGACCCCGGCGTGCAGCTCACCGAGCGCGAGCTGCAGGTGTTGCGCGGGATGAGCCAGGGCAAGAGCAACGGGCAGATCGGGCGCGAGCTCTACCTGTCCGAGGACACGGTGAAGACCCACGCCCGGCGCTTGTTCCGCAAGCTCGGCGTGCGCGACCGGGCGCAGGCCGTCGCGCACGGCTTCCGGCGGGGCCTGGTCTCGTAGGGCCCCGTTAGGCGGGTCACAACGACACTCCTTCCTCCGGTCCGGCCCGGCGACGTGACCACGTCGCCGGGCCGGTCGCGCGCTCACGGCGTGTCGGCAGGTCACCGGGGGTGTCGGCACCCGTGGCTCAACTTCCGGTCGTGGGACCGGTACGGTGAGCATCACCGGTACGGGCGACGTCGATCGTCCCGTGCCGTTCGTTGTCGGTAGGCCTACGCGTAACACCAGGGCTGTTGTCTGCGATGACCAACTTGGGGGACGGACTGGACGCCGAAGTGGGCGCAGCCGTCGATGGCGACCGCCACGCGATCGAGCGGCTCCTGGCATCCATCCGACCCCTCGTGGTGCGGTACTGCCGCGCCCGAGTCGGCAGGCAGGAGAGGTCTTTCGCTTCGGCGGACGACGTGGCCCAGGAGGTGTGTCTCGCGGTGCTGACGGCCCTGCCCAGCTATCGCGACCAGGGTCGGCCGTTCTTGGCGTTCGTCTACGGGATCGCCGCGCACAAGGTGGCCGACGCGCATCGCTCCGCCGCCCGGAACCGGTCCGAACCGGTCCCGGAGGTCCCCGACGCCCCCGAGACGGAGGCCGGCCCGGAACAGCGCGCCATGCAGGGCGAGCTGTCCCAGCGGATGGCCCTGCTCCTGCGCGTCCTCCCCGAGAAGCAGCGGGAGATCCTGCTGCTCCGCGTCGTCGTCGGCCTGTCGGCCGAGGAGACCGCGGACGCGGTCGGCTCCACGCCGGGCGCGGTACGAGTGGCGCAACACCGCGCCCTCGCCCGCCTTCGCAAGACGTTGGCAGCGGAGGAGGTGGTTTGAGTGGCTGACCAGCACGAGAAGGGCAACGGAGAAGTCGTGCGCGGACGTGACGAGAGACCGCCGCATCCAGATGACACCCTGGTCGAGCCGGGGGACGACCTCGCGGGCATCCGAGCGGACGACGAGCTGCTCGACGCCCTCGGCGGGCGTGACGCCGAACCAGCCGACTCGCTCGTCAACGACGAGCTGAACGCCCTGCTGCTCGCGTGGCGGCGTGAGGTCGACCGCCCGCCTGTGGGCGAGCTGGTCGACACCGACACGGCGGTCGCCACGATCGCCGCCGCCCGGCCGCAGCCGCGGAGCAGGCACCGTTTCCTCATCCCCCTGGCGAGCGCCGCCGCCGTCCTGGCGATCGCGTTCACCGGCATGAGCCTGGTCGCGCGCGACGCCGAGCCCGGCGACGCGCTCTGGGGTCTGACCAGGGTCCTCTACTCGGACCACGCGCGGTCGATCGAGGCCGCCGTCGCGGTCCGCACCGATCTCGACACGGCGCGCGCCGCGCTGCGCGACGGCCGGTACAGCGAGGCGCGCGACGCGCTGGCGAAGGCGGAGCAGAGCCTGCCGTCGGTGTCCGCCGACGACGGCAAGGACGACCTGGTCCAGAAGCACGAGTCGCTGATGCAGGAGCTGACCAGCACCACGCCGTCGCCGAGCACGCCGGTCACGTCGGTCCCGCTCACGACGGCGCTGCTGTCGCCCACCACGACCAGCCCCAGCTCGCCGCCGCTGTCGACGACCCAGCCCGCGCCCACGACGACGGTGCCGACGACCACCACCGAACCGACCCCGACCTCGGACGGCACGGTGCCGCCGCCGCCCACGTCGGTCGTGCCGGGAGGCCAGACCAAGGGCGAGACCGTGACCCCCGGCGGGGGCACCACGGACGGGACCCGGAACGACACCCAGGGCAGCACCCAGGGCGGACCCGAGAGCTAGGCCGGAACCGCCCCGGAGCCCCACCTGTGACGAAGCCCGCCCCTCGCGTGGGGGCGGGCTTCGTCACATCGTCAGCGGGCGCTCTCGGTGGCCGTGACGCCGTCGGCGTAACCGCGGCAGTACTCCCAGCTCACGTAGGACGCCGGGTCCGGGTCGTACGCGGGCTCGTGCGGGCGCATCCGGCCGTCGGACAGCAGCTGCTCCAGGCTCGACCGCAGCAGGGCCCAGTCGTGGTAGTGCGGCTCCTCGCACTCGCCGCAGTCCACCACGATCCCCCTGACACCACGGGGTTCCAGCAGCGCCTGGTACACGGCGAGGTCGCTGAGGTCGCCGATCAACTCCGCCCGCTCGGCGTCGTCCATCGGCGGGTGGTCGTGTTCGTGGTCGGGTTCGCCGAGGGCCCGCGCCGGGTCCTCCGGGTCACCCGCGAACGGGTCTGGTGGCAACGCGTCGTGCGGCACGACCCCGCACGGTACCGGGCGGACCCCCGACCACGTCCAGATACCATGGGCTGACCCATCGCCGCCTGCGGGGAACATCGTCCACGGCGGCGGGATCACCGCACGACGGAAGGCAAGCCAGCCGCCATGACCAGCGAGCTCAACGCTGACGGAGTCCCGAGCAAGTTCGCCATGCTGGGACTGACCTTCGACGACGTACTGCTGCTGCCCGCCGAGTCGGAGATCATCCCGAGCGCGGTGGACACGAGCACCAGGCTGTCCCGCAACGTCACCCTGGGCATCCCGCTGGCCTCGGCCGCGATGGACACGGTGACCGAGGCCCGGATGGCCATCGCGATGGCGCGCCACGGTGGCATCGGCGTGCTGCACCGCAACCTGTCCACCGAGGACCAGGCCCGCCAGGTGGAGACCGTCAAGCGGTCCGAGGCGGGCATGGTGACGGACCCGGTGACGTGCACCCCGGACGACACGATCCGCCACGTCGACGAGCTGTGCGCGCGCTACCGCATCTCGGGCGTCCCGGTGACCGACCCGAGCGGCAAGCTCGTCGGCATCATCACCAACCGCGACATGCGCTTCGAGGTCGACCACTCGCGCAAGGTCAGCGAGGTGATGACCAAGGGTCCGCTGGTCACCGCCCAGGTGGGCGTGTCGGCCGAGGCCGCGCTGGGCCTGCTGCGCCGGCACAAGGTGGAGAAGCTGCCGATCGTCGACGGCGAGGGCAAGCTCCGCGGCCTGATCACGGTGAAGGACTTCGTCAAGACCGAGCAGTACCCGAACGCGTCCAAGGACCCGGACGGCCGGCTGCTGTGCGCGGCCGCGATCGGCGTCGGCGAGGACAGCTTCGCCCGCGCGATGGCGCTGGCCGAGGCCGGCGTGGACGTCGTGATGGTGGACACCGCGCACGGCCACCAGCGCAACGTGCTGGAGATGGTCGCGCGGGTGAAGAAGGAGCTGGGCGACTCGGTGGACGTGGTCGGCGGCAACGTCGCCACCCGCGCCGGCGCGCAGGCCCTCGTGGACGCGGGCGCGGACGGCGTGAAGGTCGGCGTCGGCCCCGGCTCGATCTGCACCACCCGCGTGGTCGCGGGCGTCGGCGTGCCGCAGATCAGCGCGATCTACGAGGCGAACCTGGCGTGCGAGCCCGCCGGCGTGCCGGTGATCGGCGACGGCGGCATCCAGTACTCGGGCGACATCGCGAAGGCCATCGCGGCCGGCGCGAGCGTGGTCATGCTCGGCAGCCTCCTGGCGGGCACCGCCGAGGCGCCGGGCGAGGTCATCCTCGTCAACGGCAAGCAGTTCAAGACCTACCGCGGCATGGGGTCGCTGGCGGCGCTGCGGGGCCGCGGCGACAACAGCAAGTCGTTCTCGCGGGACCGCTACTTCCAGGACGACGTGCTGTCCGAGGACAAGCTGGTGCCCGAGGGCATCGAGGGCCGCACGCCGTTCCGCGGCCCGTTGTCGCAGGTCGCGTACCAGCTGGTCGGCGGTCTCCGGATGGCGATGGGCTACACGGGGTCGAAGACGATCGAGCAGCTGCGCGGCAAGCAGCTGGTCCGGATCACGGCGGCGGGGCTCAAGGAGAGCCACCCGCACGACATCACGATGACCGTGGAAGCCCCGAACTACACGACCCGCTGAATCGGTTGGGCTAGGGTTCCCAGGTTCCGCTAGCTCCACGGAAGGACGAACAAGGTGCGCGATCTGGTCGAGATCGGCATGGGCCGGACCGCGAGGCGGGCCTACGAGCTGGACGACCTGGAGATCATCCCGTCCCGGAGGACGAGGTCGTCCAAGGACGTCTCCACGGCGTGGCAGATCGACGCCTACCGGTTCGAGATCCCGCTGATCACCCACCCCACCGACGCGATCGTGTCGCCGGGGACGGCGGTCGCGGTCGGCGAGCTGGGCGGGCTGGGCGTCCTCAACGCGGAGGGCCTGTGGGCCCGGCACGGCGACGTCGAGGAGGCCCTGTTCCGGCTGGTGCAGGCCGTGGAGGACACCGACGACCCGGCCGCGCCGGTGCGGGTGCTCCAGGAGCTGCACTCGGCGCCGGTGCGGATGGACCTGATCGCCGAGGCGATCAAGCAGGTGCGCGAATCGGGCGTGACGGTGGCCGTGCGGGTGAGCCCGCAGCGGGCCGCCGAGCTGACCCCGGACCTGCTCGCGGCGGGCGTCGAGATCCTGGTCGTGCAGGGCACGATCATCTCGGCGGAGCACGTGTCGCGCGACGGCGAGCCGCTGAACCTGAAGTCGTTCATCGCGGACCTCGACATCCCGGTGATCGCGGGCGGGGTCGGCGACTACCGGACCGCGATGCACCTGATGCGCACGGGCGCGGCGGGCGTGATCGTCGGCTACGGCTACACGCCGGGCGTGACCACGACGGACTCCGTGCTCGGCATCGGCGTGCCGATGGCCACGGCCATCGCCGACGCCGCCGCCGCGCGCCGGGACTACCTGGACGAGACCGGTGGCCGGTACGTGCACGTGATCGCCGACGGCGGCGTGCTGACCAGCGGCGACATCGCGAAGTCGATCGCCTGCGGCGCGGACGCCGTGATGCTGGGCGAGCCGCTGGCGGCGGCGTCCGAGGCGCCGGGCCAGGGCTTGTACTGGACCGCCGCGTCGGCGCACCCCTCGGTGCCGCGCAGCCACGTGTCGACGGGCGTCGACCAGGTGGTGGACCTGCGGACGCTGCTGTTCGGGCCGTCCGTCGACCCGCGCGGCGTGACGAACCTGTTCGGCTCCCTCCGCCGCGCGATGGCGAAGACGGGCTACTCGGACCTCAAGGAGTTCCAGAAGGTCGGCCTGACCATCCGCGGCTGAGCCCTCCGGCGAGGTCGCGTCGGTGGTTCGTGGCCGGCCCTCGGGCGATCACGCTCTTCGATCGCCGCAGGACCGGCCACGAACCACCGACCTCCAGGCGGCCTCGCCCGCCGTCTGCGAAGCAGCGGCAATCCAATGCCGGCCATCCAACACCGCAATCCACCACACCACTAGCCTGTTACCCGAAGTTACGCATAATCTGCTGTGCATGGGTGAACTCGCCGGTAACAACACCGACTACGACGTCGTGGTCGTGGGTTCGGGCTTCGGTGGCAGCGTCGCCGCGCTCCGCCTCACGGAGAAGGGCTACCGGGTCGCGGTGGTCGAGGCGGGCCGCAGGTTCGCCGACGACGAGTTCGCCAAGACGTCCTGGGACCTGCGCCGCTACCTGTGGGCGCCCGCGCTGGGCTGCTACGGCATCCAGCGCATCCACGCCCTGCGCAGCGTGATGATCCTGGCCGGGGCCGGAGTCGGCGGCGGGTCGCTGGTGTACGCCAACACCCTGTACCGGCCGCTCAAGCCGTTCTACCAGGACCGCCAGTGGGCCGACATCACCGACTGGGAGGCCGAGCTCGCCCCGTTCTACGACCAGGCGAGCCGGATGCTGGGCGTGGTGGAGAACCCGACCACGACGCCGTCGGACGTGGTGATGCGGAAGGTCGCCGAGGAGATGGGCGTCGCCGACACGTTCCACCCGACGCCGGTCGGCGTGTTCTTCGGCGAGCCGGGCAAGCCCGCCGAGGACCCGTACTTCGGCGGCGCGGGCCCGAGCCGGACCGGGTGCACGGAGTGCGGCGCGTGCATGTCCGGCTGCCGGGTCGGCGCGAAGAACACCCTGGTCAAGAACTACCTCTACCTGGCCGAGCGCAACGGCGCCGAGGTGCTGCCGCTGACCACCGTCACGGACCTGCGCCAGGCGCCGGACGGCACGTGGGCCGTGAGCACCCGGCGGACCGGCGGCAAGCTCCGCAAGGGCCGCCGCACGATCACCGCGGGCCAGGTGGTCCTCGCCGCCGGCACGTGGGGCACCCAGCAACTCCTGCACCGGATGAGGACATCGGGCGCGCTGCCCCGCCTCTCGCCCCGCCTCGGCGAGCTGACCAGGACGAACTCCGAGTCGATCATCGGCGCGGGGCGCTTCACCGTGGACGAGGAGCGCAACTTCAGCCAGGGCGTGGCCATCACGTCGTCCATCCACCCGGACGAGCAGACCCACATCGAGCCGGTCCGCTACGGCAAGGGCAGCAACGTCATGGGGCTGTTGCAGACCCTGGCCACGGACGGCGCGAAGTCGACGCCCCGGCTGCTGCAGTTCCTCGTCCAGGCGGTGCGGCACCCCATCCGGCTGGCGCGGCTGCTGTCGGTGCACCGGTGGAGCGAGCGGACGGTGATCCTGCTGGTGATGCAGAGCCTCGACAACTCGATCACCACGTTCACCAAGAAGGGCCTGTTCGGGCGCAAGCTGACGTCGAAGCAGGGCCACGGGCAGCCGAACCCGACGTTCATCCCGGCCGGGCACCGGGCGAACCTGCTGGCGGCGAAGCACATCGACGGCATCGCGGGCGGCACGTGGGGCGAGCTGTTCAACATCCCGCTCACCGCGCACTTCATCGGCGGCTGCCCGATCGGCGCGGACCCGGACCGCGGCGTGATCGACCCGTACCACCGGGTCTACGGCTACCCCGGCCTGTCCGTGGTGGACGGCGCGGCGATCTCGGCGAACCTCGGCGTGAACCCGTCGCTGACCATCACGGCGCAGGCCGAGCGGGCGTTCTCGCTCTGGCCGAACAAGGGCGAGCCGGACCGCCGACCCGACCAGTCCACCCCGTACCGGCGGTTGGCGCCGGTCGCGCCCCGGAACCCGGCCGTCCCGGCGCACGCTCCCGGGGCGTTGCGGCTGCCGATCGTGGAGGTCGGGCCGTCCTGACGTCGGCGGCCCTATGGTGGGTCGTGTGGCAACGAAGCCGTTCGCGTCCAGCGCCGACCTCGCGCCGAAGGACGAGGAGTTCGTCCAGCTCGCCGAGGGCGTCTACACCCTGACCGCCGAGGGCGACCCCAACGTCGGCGCGATCGAGGGCGAGGACTTCCTCGTCTGCGTCGAAGCCCGCGCCACGCCCAAGGCGGCCCGGCGCTGGCTCGACCGCCTCCGCGAGCACACCGACAAACCCGTCCGGTACCTGGTGCTGAGCCACTACCACGCGGTGCGCACGCTCGGCGCGAGCGCGTTCGACGCCGCCGAGGTCGTGGCCCACGAGAACACCAGGGCGCTGATCGCGGAACGCGGCCGGGCGGACTGGCTCAGCGAGTACGGCCGCATGCCGCGCCTGTTCGAGGAGCCCGAGGGCATCCCCGGCCTCACCTGGCCGACGTTGACGTTCTCCGACCGGCTCACCATCCCGCTCGGCGGCGACCGCGGCGAGGTGGAGCTGCGCTTCTGCGGGCGCGGCCACACGGCGGGCGACGTCGTGGCGTGGCTGCCGCACCAGCGCATCCTGTTCGCCGGCGACCTGGTCGAGTCCCAGGCGGCGCTCTACACGGGCGACGCGTTCCACGACGAGTGGGCCACGTCGACCCTCGACCGCGTCGCCGCGCTGGGCGCGGAGCAGCTCGTCGGTGGCCGCGTCGCGGATCCCCGCGACCGCGCCGAGGTGGCCGCGGCGATCGCCCAGTCCCGGCACTTCCTCGACGAGCTGCGCCGCACGGTCGGCACGGTGCACGTCGGCGGCGGCACGGTGAAGGAGGCGTTCGAGGCCGCCCACGCCGCGCTCGCGCCGCGTTACGGGCGCTGGCCGATCTTCGAGCACTGCCTGCCGTTCGACGTGCAGCGGTACTGGGACGAGTGCGACGGCGTGGACTGGCCCCGCATCTGGACCGCCGAGCGGGACCGCGAGGTGTGGGCGGCGCTCCAGTGAGGCCCGTGCTGGTGGTCGGCGCGGGACCGGTGGGGCTCGCCGCCGCGCTGCTGCTGGCCCGCGCGGGCGTGCCGACGACGGTCCTCGAAGCCGCCGAGCGCCGCGGAGCCGTGGGCAGCCGGTCGATCTGCGTGCACCGGGACGTGCTGAACGTCCTCGAACGCGTCGGCGTCGGCCGGGCCGTGGTGGACGCGGGCGTCACCTGGTACCGCGGCCGGACCTACGTCCGCGACCGCGAGGTGCTCACCGTCGAGCTGCCGCGCGGCGCGGGCTTCCCGCCGTTCGTGAACACCCCGCAGACGACCGTCGAGCGCATCCTGGAGGCGAAGGCCCTGCGCGAGCCGCTGGTCGACCTGCGGTACGGCAGGCGGGTCGTCGGCCTCCGCCAGGGCGGCGGCGACGTCACCGTGTCCACAGTGGACGGTGAGTTCACCGGGACGCACTGCGTGGCCGCGGACGGCGCGCGGTCGACCGTCCGAGCCCTGCTGGACGTCCCGTTCGACGGGCACTCCTTCGACGACCGGTTCGTCATCGCCGACATCCGGGTGGACCTCGGCCACCCCGAGCCGGAGCGCCGCTTCTACTTCGACCCGCCGTGGCACCCCGGCCGCCAGGTCCTGGTGCACCCGCAGCCGGACGGCGTGCACCGCGTCGACTGGCAGGTCCCGGAGGGCTTCGAGCTCACCGACGAGCACGTCCGCGCCATCACCGGCGACCGCCCGCACGAGGTGCTGTGGCAGTCCACGTACCGCTTCCACCAGCGCCGCGCCGCCCGGTTCCGGGTGGGCCGGGTGCTGCTCGCGGGCGACGCGGCGCACGTGATGAGCCCGTTCGGCGCGCGCGGGCTGAACTCCGGCGTCTGCGACGCCGACAACGCGGCGTGGAAGATCGCCCTCGACCGGGCGGGCGAGGCGGGGCCGCGGCTGCTGGAGTCCTACCACGACGAGCGCGCCGCGGCGGCCGACGAGAACCTCCGCGTCACCGGCGAGACCATGCGGTTCCTGGTGCCGCGCACGGACGCCGAGCGCGCCCACCGCCGGCACGTGCTGGAGCACGGCCCCACCGACCGGATCGACTCCGGCCGGCTGTTCGAGCCCTTCCCGTACCGGGACTCGCCGCTGACCACCAACGGCGACGGCGCGCTCCGCCCGGACAGCCACCGCCACGGCCCCGGCTTCACCGTCGAGGACGGCGCGCTGATCCGCCCGGACGGTCACGTCGCCGCCATCCCGCCCGCCGACCTCGACCAGGCCCTCCGCCGGGCCAAGGGCTTCACCGCCGACGCGGGGCGCGCGTGAACCCCTCCGGCTTCAACGTCAGCATCTCCGCAGCCGGTAGTCGGTAGTCGGTAGTCGGTAGTCGGGAGAGCCGACCAGGTCGTGGCGCCGCAGCAGCGTGCCCAGCGCCAACGTCGCCTCGTGCACCGCGAACTGCCGATCAACGGCCTACTGCTGCTGGTGGCCGCACCTCGGAACGTCGACCCCTGAGCGGTCCGGTTGGCCGACCGAGGTTGGGTGACGCGCCACCAGGCACGGGCTGCCGGTGCGACAGGTCAGCGCATCACGGCGTGCGCGCCGTTCCGGCGGTGCGGCGCTTCGCGGATCGCAGGTAGCGCTCCAGTCCGTTGAGCTTCTGGTCGGCGATGAACGTCGACCGCTCGTTGATGATGAGGTCCTCGGCGTGCCGGATGCAGGCCCATGCGGAGTCGCCCCACGGATCGGCGACCTTGACCTCGACGGGGTTGTCGCAGGGGCTCGACAAGCCGAGCTGGCACGTCCGGGGGTGCTCGGCATCGAGGTGGTCGGCCGCGAGGTGGCGCAGCTGGCCCGCCAGCTTCGCCGACGCAGTGGCGTGTGGTCCGGAAGCCTCGTCCAAGCCGCGTTCGGCGCGCACCGCCTGGATGGCGGCCAGGCGCAACTCCAACTGGTCGGCGACGATCCCGGCAAGCGCGGTGAGCGTCGCGATCTGGGCCTCGGTGACCTCGCGGGGTTCGCGGTCGATCACGTTGACCGTGCCCAGCCGGTGCCCGTCGCCGGTGATGATCGGCGCGGCGGCGTAGAAGCGCAGGCCCAGCTCGCCGCGCACCAGCGGGTGGTCCAGGGTGCGGGAGTCGACCGCACCGTCGTTCACCACGTACGCCTCGTCCTGCAACACGGCCGAGGCACACAGGCCGGGCTCGGCGCCGATCTGCGTGACGCCCGACAGACCGTGGCAGGCCGCGAACCACACGCGGTCGACGTCCACGATCGTCACGGTCGCGATCGGTGTGCCGAAGACCTGCGCGGCCACACGGGCGACGTTGTCGAAGCTACCGTCGGCGGGCGCGTCCAAGATGTGGTAGCGATGGACCGCCGACAGACGTTCTGGATCGGTGTGGGAGGGCACGCCGGCAACGGTAACCGAGGATCACCGCAGGTCCGGGCCCCGGAGGCAACCTTGTGACCGTGCCGCGTGCCACGTTTGACCATCGACAGCAGTGGGTAGGAGCGTCGGATCGACGCGTTCGGTCAGCGCTCGACCAGTGAAGCCGGCACCGACCCAGCCGAGGTCGCGTGACGCAGCACCAGCGAGGTCGCGTCGGTAGGTCGAGCGTGGTTTCCGGTGATCACGCTCTTCGATCGCCGGAAACCACCCTCGACGTGCCGACCTCCCGGCGACCGAGCCGCGACGCCGGAGGCGGCGCAATCAGACACTGATTCCGGTCAGCACCATCGTGCGTTCCTCGGTGAAGTCCTCCATCGCCGACCGCACGCCCTCGCGGCCGGTGCCGGAGCCCTTCACCCCGCCGTACGGCATCTGGTCGGCCCGGTACGACGGCACGTCCCCGATGATCACGCCGCCGACCTCCAGCTCGGCCGCCGCCTCGAACGCCACCGTCACGTCCCGCGTGAACACACCGGCCTGCAACCCGTACTCGGTGGCGTTGGCCTGCTCGAACGCCTCGGCCACCGAGTCGACCACGGCGACCGCCAGCACCGGCCCGAACACCTCCTCGCGCCACACCCGGGCCGACGGCGGCACGTCCTGCACCACGGTCGGCTCCACGGACGTCCCCGAACGCCCGCCGCCGACGTGCAGCGTCGCGCCCGCCGCGACGGCCTCGGACACCCACTCCTCGACCCGCTTCGCGTTGTCCTCGTCGATCAGCGGACCGACCTCGACCTCCGGGTCGTGCGGGTCGCCGGTCTTCAGCGCCCGCACGGCGGCCACCAGCTTGGGCACGAACTCGTCGGCGACGTCGCGGTGCACCAGCACCCGCTGCACCGCGATGCACGACTGACCGGCCTGGTAGTTGCCGAACGTGGCGATCCGGGACGCGGCGAGGTCGAGGTCCGGCCAGTCCGGGCACACGATCGCGGCCGAGTTGGAACCCAGCTCCATCAGCACGTGCTTGCGCGGCGCCGCGTCGGCCAGCGACCAGCCGACCGACGTGGAGCCGGTGAACGAGATGATCGGCAACCGCTCGTCCGTCACCAGCGCCTTCATGTCCGCACCGCGCACCGGCAGCACGGAGAACGCGCCTTCCGGCAGGTCGGTCTCGGCCAGCAGCTCGCCGAGCAGCAGCGCCGACAGCGGCGTCGCGGACGCGGGCTTCACGATCACCGGCGCGCCCACCGCCAACGCGGGCGCGACCTTGTGCGCCACCAGGTTCAGCGGGAAGTTGAACGGCGCCACGGCGAGCACCGGCCCGCGCGGCACCCGCCGCACCACGGCCAGCCGGCCCTCGCCGCCCGCGTCGGTGTCGAGCCGTTGCAGGTCGCCGCTGAACCGGCGCGCCTCCTCGGCGGCGAACCGGAACGTGTTCACGGCCCGCTGCACCTCGATGTTCGCCCACTTCAGCGGCTTGCCGTTCTCGGCGGTGATCGTCTCGGCGATCTCCTCGGCCCGGTCGGCCAACGCCCGCGACACGTCGAGCAACGCCTTCGCCCGCACGTGCGCCGGTGTGCGGCGGAACTCCTTGGCGACGGCCGCGGCGGCGGCGACGGCTCGTTCCACCTGCTCCGGACCCGGCACGGCGACCGAGGCGACCTCGGTGCCGTCGAACGGGTGGTGGACGGTGATGGCTTGCACGCCCTGTTCGGCGTGTCCGGCGATCCAGCAGGGCCGTGGCTGGGGCGTGAACGCGTCCATAGCCACACCGTAGGCCCGGCGCGAGTGGTTGGACCTATCGATCTTGGAAGTGGGCGCGGACGTACTCCGCGTGGCCCAGGTAGTGGACGTCGTGGCGCTCTTCCCGCTGCCGCCGGAACTCCGGCCGTTCCCGGATCATCGCGACCATGTCGTCCAGCCGGGCGAGCACGTGCCGTCCCAGCCCTTCGGGTGACATGCCGTAGGCGTCGCAGAACAGCTCGGCCCGCCGCCACTGCTCGTCCGGCGTGCCGAACTCCGGCGAGAACGGCACCAGGCAGTAGGCCGTGTAGGCGACGTCCCACCAGCGCGGGCCGGGCCGCGCGCCGTCGAAGTCGAACACCCCGACCGGCAGCCCGTCGCGGAACACCATGTTGTACGGCGCGAGGTCGTTGTGGCAGATCACCTCGACGGGTGACAGCGCCGGGAACTGCCAGCCGTCCACCACGGCGGCCAGGTCGGCCGACGCGTCGTGCAGCCGCCGCGCCATCCGCGCCACCGCCGTCAACGTCTCGTCCGAGCGCAGCGGGACGGGCAGCGGCGGGTGGCCCACTTCACCCTCCAGGTACGACAGGACTTCGCGACCGCGGTCGTCCACGCCGCGGGGGACGGGCGAGATGCCAAGCGGCGCAAGGTGTTCCAGCAGCCGGTGCACGTTCGGCGTCCACGGCCCGGTGGGCCTGCGCACCGTCGACCCGACCCGCACGACCTCGTTGATGCCGCCTCCGGTGAGCGCTTCCTCCGTCACGCATGACATCCTTCACCTGCGCGGATCCGCCAGACGAGAGGTTTTTCCCCAGTGGCCGAGAGCAGCAACCGCCCTGTGCTGGTAGTCGACTTCGGCGCGCAGTACGCGCAGCTGATCGCCCGGCGAGTCCGGGAGGCGCAGGTCTACTCGGAAGTCGTCCCGCACACCACGCCCGTGGCGGAGCTGCTGCAGCGCGACCCGGCCGCGATCGTCCTGTCCGGCGGCCCCGCCAGCGTGTACGAGCCCGGCGCGCCCCAGGTCGACCCGAAGCTGTTCGAGCTGGACGTCCCGGTGTTCGGCATCTGCTACGGCTTCCAGGCCATGGCGGGCGCCCTGGGCGGCACGGTCGAGCACACCGGCACCCGCGAGTACGGCCGCACCGAGCTGGGCGTGCAGCAGGCCGGCGGTCTCCTGCACGAGGAGCTGCCCGCGAACCACCCGGTGTGGATGAGCCACGGCGACTGCGTCACGAAGGCCCCCGAGGGCTTCACCGTGACCGCGACCAGCGAGGGCGCGCCGGTCGCCGCGTTCGAGGACACCCGGCGCCGGTTCGCGGGCGTGCAGTACCACCCCGAGGTGGGGCACTCGCCGCACGGCCAGGAGGTGCTGCGCCGGTTCCTGCACGAGATCGCGGGCATCCGGCCGCAGTGGACGACGTCGTCCATCGTGGACGAGCAGGTGGCCCGCATCCGCGAGCAGGTCGGCGACGGCAAGGCCATCTGCGGCCTGTCCGGCGGCGTCGACTCGGCGGTCGCCGCTGCCCTCGTCCAGCGCGCCATCGGTGACCGCCTGACCTGCGTTTTCGTCGACCACGGCCTGTTGCGCGCGGGCGAGCGGGCGCAGGTGGAACGCGACTACGTGGCCGCGACGGGCGTGAACCTGGTGACCGTGGACGCCCGCGAGCGGTTCCTGGACGCGCTCGCCGGCGTCACCGACCCGGAGCAGAAGCGCAAGATCATCGGCCGGGAGTTCATCCGGGTCTTCGAGCAGGCCGAGCGCGACCTCAAGGCCGAGGGCGACTACCGGTTCCTGGTGCAGGGCACGCTGTACCCCGACGTGGTCGAGTCGGGCGGCGGCGCGGGCACCGCGAACATCAAGAGCCACCACAACGTCGGCGGCCTGCCGGACGACCTGCAGTTCACGCTGGTCGAGCCGCTGCGGGCGCTGTTCAAGGACGAGGTCCGCCGGGTCGGCACGGAACTGGGCCTGCCGGAGACCATCGTGCAGCGCCAGCCGTTCCCCGGGCCCGGCCTCGGCATCCGGATCATCGGCGAGGTCACCCAGGAGCGCCTGGACATCCTCCGCAAGGCCGACGCCATCGCCCGCGAGGAGCTGACCACCGCCGGTCTCGACCGGTCGATCTGGCAGTGCCCCGTGGTGCTGCTGGCGGACGTGCGCAGCGTCGGCGTGCAGGGCGACGGCCGCACCTACGGCCACCCCGTCGTGCTGCGCCCCGTGTCCAGCGAGGACGCCATGACGGCCGACTGGACCCGCCTGCCGTACGACGTGCTGGAGCGCATCTCGACCCGCATCACCAACGAGGTCAACGAGGTCAACCGGGTGGTCCTCGACGTGACGAGCAAGCCGCCGGGCACCATCGAGTGGGAGTAGTCCCCACGCACGCCGGAAGGGCCCGTCCTCCCCAGGACGGGCCCTTCCGCTTTCCCCCACACCCTTGACGGCACCCCCTGGCCCCGCACCCCGTGACCCCTCCGGCTCAGCGCCTCCGCCGCGCCGACCCCGCCAGCAGCCCGAGGCCGATCACCATGGCCCCGCCCGCCAACGCCCACCGCAGGTCGAGGAAGTCCGGCCACGTCGCGCCGTCGGACAGCATGTAGGCGGCGGCGACGAGCGCCGCGATCCCGAACACCAGCCCCACCACGTCGACGCCACGCTTCTCGATCGAGTCCCGGTCACCCACGGCTCACCACCACCTGTCCGATTTCGCTCCGCACGTCGAGCACGATCTCCAGCCCGCCCGGCCCGTCGGCGCCGTGGTCGGTGACCTCCTCGTGCCGGCTCTCGCCCTCCGACTCCTGGCCGAGGCACTGCACCGCGCCCAGGTCGGTCCGGCAGGTCACCGTCACGTCGGCGTCGGCGGGCACCGTCACCTCGGCGTTGCCCAGCCCGACCTCCACCTCGGTGGTCACCTTGCCCTGGTTCGGCAGCCCGGTCAGGTCGAGCACCACCTCGCCGATGCTCGCCGAGTACCGGTCCTGCACCTGCTCGACCGACGTCGGCTTGGCGTGGCTCGCGCCCACCTGGTCCGAGTCGACGCCTTCGAGGTCGAGCGACGTCATCGCCACCCCGACGAACGACAGCGGCACCACCAGCCAGATCAGCCCGCGCCCACCGCCGCCGCGCAGCGCGCCGAACAGCATCCCGGCGCCGAGCACGGCCACCAGCAGCCCGATGACGTGCGGCGCGGTGAACCAGTCCCAGCGCTCCGCCGACACCAGCGAGCCCGCCAGCACCACGAGCGCCAACCCGAACGCCACCGCGCCGACCCGCGACCTGCGCCGCACCGGGCGCGGCTCCGCGCCCACCGGCTCCGCGGTCGCGCCGGGCTCCGGCAGGTCCCACGCGAACGGCGCCGCGCCCAGCGGGTCCCACGCGGGCGGCGTCACCCGCGCCGTCGCCTGCTCCTCCGTCGACACCTCGTCCCCCATGCCGAAAGCCGGCGTCGTCTCCGGTCGGTTGAGCTGCCCGCGCCCGCGGTGCAGCACGTAGATCGCGCCGATGGACAGCAGCACGCCGCCGACCATCGTGAAGCCGCCGTCGACGAAGAAGCCGGTCGCGGGGATCACCGCGAGCCCCAGCAGCACGGTCAACGCGGTCGGCGTCGAGCTGCGGCCGCGCCCGAGCAACGCCTCGGCGGCCGACACCTCGTCGTCGGACTGCGCCAGCCACAGCCAGCCGAGGAGGTAGACGAGCACCCCGGCGCCGTTGCACAGCGCCATCGCCACGAACGCGACCCGGACGATCACCGGGTCGATCTGGTACCGCCGGGCGATACCGGCGGCGACACCGGCGATCTTGCGACCGTCGTGTGGCCGCCTGGGCCTGCTGGCCCAGAAGTCCTTCAACGTCGCTTCGACGTCGGACGCGCTGATGTTCCCGCTCACGGTGACCAGCTTGCTCAACGCGGGCCGCCCGCACATCGGGGGCGCACCCTGAACCGCGCATCGGGTGGAACCCTGATGACCGCCCCCGACGGGCGTGTGACGATCGTCGGGTGAGTGTGGAGACGAAGGCCGTCGAGCCGGTGCGCCGCAGGCGGACGGGCCGGGTGGTCGCGGGCGTGGCCGGCGGTGTCGCCGACCACCTCGGCATCGAGGTGTTCTGGGTGCGGGCGGCGTTCGCCGCGCTGACCGCGCTCAACGGTGTCGGCGTGATCGCGTACGGCCTGCTGTGGTTGTTCGTGCCGCAACGCGCGGCGGACGAGCCGGAGGAGCCGCCGAACCCGCGGGAGCGGCAGCAGGCGCTCGGCCTGGTCGCGCTGGGCATCGCGGCCGCCGTGCTGGCCGGCCTGTTCTCCGGCCCGGTGAGCGGCTGGATCGCCGGACCGCTCGCGGTGGCGCTGGTCGGCGCGGCCGTGGTGTGGCGCGAGGCGGACGAGGCGCAGCGCCGGAAGTGGCGGGACGGCGCGAAGTCCGGCTTCCTCGGCACGGGCCGCAGCACGATCGTCCGCGTCCTGGCGGGTGTCGCGCTGGTCGCCATCGGCATCGGCGTGCTGCTGGTCAACAGCTACGGCATCGACCAGCTGCGGTTCGCGCTGCTCGCCGTCGTGGCCACGCTCGGCGGGGTGGCGGTGCTCACCGTGCCGCTGTGGATCAAGCTGATCAACGACCTCGGCGAGGAGCGCCGGGTCCGCATCCGCACCGAGGAGCGCGCCGAGATCGCCGCCCACCTGCACGACTCCGTGCTCCAGACGTTGGCGCTGATCCAGAAGCAGGCCGAGCAGCCGCGCGAGGTGAAGCGGCTCGCCCGCGGCCAGGAGCGGCAGCTGCGGGAGTGGCTGTACGGGCGGGTGGTCGAGGAGAACAGCCAGCCGACGACGATGTCCGCGGCCATCGCCAAGGCCGCCGGCGAGGTGGAGGACAGCTTCGCGCTCGCCGTGCAGCAGGTCGTGGTCGGCGACTGCGCGCTGGACCCGAACCTGTACGCGCTGGTGCAGGCGGCGCGCGAGGCGATGGTCAACGCGGCCAAGCACGCGGGCGTCGGCGAGATCAGCGTGTACGGCGAGGTAGAGCCCGAACGGGTCACCGTGTTCGTCCGCGACCGCGGCAAGGGGTTCGACCCGAAGACGGTGTCGGAGGACCGGCATGGCCTCGCCGACTCCATTGGGGGGAGGATGGAGCGGCACGGCGGCGAAGCCCGGATCCGCACCCGGCTGGGTGAGGGCACGGAGGTGCAGCTGATGATGCCGAGGAAGACCGCAGACAAGCGAGAGACGGGGGCCAGGACATGACCGTTCGGGTGTTCCTGGTGGACGACCACGCGTTGTTCCGCGCCGGGGTCCGGGCCGAGCTGGAGTCGATCACCGACGAGGTCGAGGTGGTCGGCGAGGCGGGCTCGGTGGGCGAGGCGGTCGCGGGCATCGGGCACCACCGCCCGGACGTCGTGCTGCTCGACGTGCACATGCCCGACGGCGGCGGCGCGGAGGTGCTGCGGCAGGTCCGCAAGTCGTCGACGGACGTGGTGTTCCTCGCCCTGTCGGTGTCCGACGCGGCCGAGGACGTCATCGCGGTCATCCGCGCGGGCGCCCGCGGGTACGTCACGAAGACCATCTCCAGCCAGGAGCTGGTGCGCGCGGTCGTGCGGGTCTCGGAGGGCGACGCGGTGTTCAGCCCGCGGCTCGCCGGGTTCGTGCTGGACGCGTTCGCCGACCGGCCCGGCGCGGCCCCGATCAGCGACCCGGAGCTGGACCTCCTCACGCCGCGCGAGCGGGACGTGCTGCGGCTGCTGGCGCGCGGCTACGCGTACAAGGAGATCGCGTCGGAGCTGTTCATCTCGGTGAAGACGGTCGAGACGCACGTGTCGAGCGTGCTGCGCAAGACGCAGCTGTCGAACCGGTACGAGCTGTCGCGCTGGGCGTCCGACCGCCGGCTGGTCTGAGGCTCCGGCGTCAGCCGAGTTCCGCGGACCGGACGATGAGCAGCCTGCCCTCGACGGGCTCGACGACCAGTTCGTACCGCCCGGCCGTCTCGACGCCCGCCCGCACGAACGTCACCCGGACGTGGACGACGAACCGGCTGCCGTCCTGCGACGACACCGCGATCCCGTCCGCGCCGACCTGGTCGTACGCGCCCCACGTCCGGGTGTACTGCTCGAACGTGGGCCGGTAGGACAGCGCCAGGTTCTGGTACGCCGTCGCGGGGTCCTCCGGCAGCGCCTCGTAGTGGCGGCGCACCAGCTCCGTCGCATCGCTCGCCGTGGGCCCGGGCGCCGGCGGCGCGGCGGAGGAGTCCCTCTGGGACACGAGGTAGGCGGCGGCCGCGCCGCCCGCGAGCACCAGCGCCAGCGCCGCCGCGACGGCGAGCACCAGCCAACGGCGTCGCG